>NZ_QHJN01000151.1:0-19677 GCF_003947565.1 Actinomadura sp. WAC 06369
CGGACGCCGCCGCGACCCCCCTGGCACCCCCCACCGACCGCCCCAGCAAGACCCCCCCCCGCCGCCGGACTCGGCTAGGAAACCGCCCGCGCCCGCCCCGCCCGGTCCGCGGGCGGGGCGGGCGCGGGCGGGTTCCCAGTCGCGCTCGGGCGTCAGGAGGCGTTCTTGCGGGCGCGTTCGATGAGGTCGGCCAGGTGGTCGGAGACGACGGCGGGGCGTTCGAGCATCGCCATGTGGCCGACCGTGGGGATGACCTCCAGGCGGGCGTTGGGGACGCAGTCGGTGATCTTGAGGCTGTGCTCGACGGGGGTGAGCATGTCGTTCTCGGCGCCGATGACGAGGGTGTCGGCCGCGCCGAGGGACGCGCAGTCGCTGATCACGTCGGCGGTGATCATCGAGCGGAGGAAGTCGACGAGGGCGTCCATCCGGGTGTCGGCCATCATCTGCTCGCCGAACGCGACGGCGGCGGGGGAGGCGTCGGGGCCGAAGGCGACGAGGTCCTCGACGAGCATGGACGCGGCGCGGCCGAGGTGGCGGACGCGTTCGATGGCCGAGGAGCCGGCGCCGGCGGCGTGCAGGGCGCGGGGGAGGAGGCGCTGGGTGACGCGGGCGATGGCGGCGGGCAGGCCGAGGGTGACCTCGCCGAGGCCGCCGGAGGACGTGCAGAGCAGCCCGGTGGCGAGGACCTTGCGGCCCATGAGGCCGGGGTGCGCGTCGGCGAACCGCATGGTGGTGATGCCGCCCATGGAGTGGCCGACGAGGACGACGGGGGTGTCGGCGGGGACGGTCGCGTCGATGACGGCGGCGAGGTCGGCGGCGAGCTGGTCGAGGGTGTGGCGGTCGCGGGCGCCGTCGTCGGAGCGGCCGTGGCCGCGCTGGTCCCAGAAGACGAGGCGGCCGAGGCCGCGCAGGGCCTTGCGCTGGAAGTGCCAGGAGTCCTGGGTGAGGGTCCAGCCGTGGGAGAAGACGACGGCGAGGTCGGTGCGGTCGGCGCCGTCGATCTCGGCGTAGAGGCGGGTGCCGTCGTCGGCGCGGACGGGGGTGGGGCGGCCGCGCAGCGAGCCGAAGGGCTCCCCGGCGTGCGGGTCGGGGCGCAGCTGCAGGCGGCGGACGGCGCGGCGCTGCGCGGCCAGTCCGGCGCCCGCTCCGGCCGCGCCGAGCGCGGTGGCGGTCAGGATCGTGCGGCTCGTCGTGGCGACTCGGCCCATGGCCGGTTCCTCCCGTTCCCTCAGGTCGCGCACGCCGGGCGGGGCGGCGCGAACGCCTGCGCCGATTGTTGTACAGGTGGTCCAGTAGGGCCAGGGGCGGGCCCCGAATGTGACCGACCAGTCAGTAACTCACGCGTAACGCCACCATAGATTGACCGCGTAGTCCACTTCGAGTCCCGCGTGCTCGGCCAGGACGTCGGCCGCGAGCTCCGGCGGGAACTCGATGCGCACGACGGCCTCCAGGTCGCGGCGGTCGTCGAACAGCCAGCGGATCGTCAGCGGCTCGCGCGCGAACCCGCGGCGCGTCCAGAACCGCTCGACCGCGTCCGGGTCGTACTTCGGCAGGGAGCGGCGGAACCAGCGGCCGAACGTCGAGCGGGTCGCGTCGTTGTCGATGACGAAGACCGCCCCGCCGCGCCGGACGACCCGGTCCAGTTCGGCGAGCCCCGGTTCGCAGCCCGGCCCGAAGAAGTACGCCCAGCGCGCGTGGACGACGTCGACGGAGGCGTCCGGCAGCGGCAGGGCCTGCGCGGAACCGACGCGGACGGCGACGTTCGGCGCGTCCCTCGCGCGGCGCGCGGCGGCCGCGGCGAGGCCCGCGTGCGGCTCGACCCCGACGACGCGCGCGGCCTCTTCGGCGAAGAACGGCAGGTGGTAGCCGGTCCCGCAGCCGACGTCGAGGACGGTCGCGCCGGTCCACGGCCGGATCGCGCGCATCGCCGCGGGCAGGACCCCGTCGGGGTCCACCGCTCGGTTCTCCAGCTCGTAGACCTGCGGGGAGTTCCAGATGTTGGGGCTCGGCACGGCGCCCGGAGCGATCTCGGCCACGGGGACAGAGCGTAGCCGGGCGATTCGGATCACTCCGGGGCGAGGGTTTCAACGCGGCTCCGGGCGCATAGGCTTTCCGTACGAACACTGCCGAGCGATCACTGTGGCGAGGAAGCCTTGACCCCGCAGCACAACGGCGCCTTCTCTCCGGCACTCCGGGTGCCCGACGCTCCGATCACGCTGTCCACCGCGTCGGTCTACCCCGAGAAGGTGCCGAGCGCGTTCGAGATCGCCGCCCTGCTCGGCTACGACGGCGTCGAGGTGATGGTCTCGACGGACGCGTCCTCGCAGGACCTCAACGTCCTGCGGCGCCTCTCCGACTACCACCAGGTCCCGATCAAGTCGATCCACGCGCCCTGCCTGCTGCTCACCCAGCGGGTGTGGGGGCGGGAGCCGTGGGGCAAGCTGGTGCGCTCCAAAGAGGTCGCGGAGGAGCTGGGCGCCGAGGTCGTGGTCGTGCACCCGCCGTTCCGCTGGCAGCGCGACTACGCGCGCGACTTCGTCGGCGGCCTCGCCCGCATGCAGGACGAGACGGACGTCCTGTTCGCGGTCGAGAACATGTTCCCGCTGAAGGCGCGCGGCGCCGAGGCCGGCATGTACCTGCCCGACTGGAACCCGATCGACCAGGACTACCCGCACGTGACGCTCGACCTGTCGCACACGGCGGTGTCCGGGTCGGACGCCCTGGACATGGCCGGGCGGCTTGGCGACCGGCTCCGCCACATCCACTTGGCGGACGGCGTCGGCATCACGAACAAGGACGAGCACCTCGTCCCGGGGCGGGGCTCGCAGCCGTGCGGGCCGATGCTGGAGACGCTCGCCGAGACCGGGTTCCGCGGGCACATCGTCCTGGAGGTCAACACGCGGCGCGCGTCCAACCGCGCCGAGCGCGTCGAGGACCTGGCCGAGGCGCTCGCGTTCGCCCGCCTGCACCTCGCCGCGGCCGACCGCACCTGGGAGGTCACCTCCGGCGGCGAGATCAGCCGCCGGAGCGCCCGGTGACCTCCCCCGGGACGCGCGCGCCGCGCGGCCCGCGCGGGCCGGGGCGGCGGCCGGGGCAGACGGAGACGCGCGAGGCGATCCTCGCCGCGGCCCGCGAGCTGTTCGCCGAGAAGGGCTACGACGGGGCGTCGCTGCGGGCGATCGCGCGGGCCGCGGGCGTCGATCCGGCGCTCGTCCACCACTTCTTCGGCGGCAAGGAGGGCGTGTTCGTCGAGGCGATGCGCTTCCCGGTGGACCCGGCGGTCCTGCTGCCGCGCATCATGGCCGCGCCGCGGGAGCGGCGCGGCGAGGCGATGGCGCGCGTGTTCCTGAGCGTCTGGCAGGACCCGGACCGCCGCGCCCCCCTCCTGGCGATGCTGCGCTCCGCGATGACGAACGAGCGCGCGGCGGCGCTGCTGCGGGAGTTCCTGAGCAGCGCCCTGTTCGCCCGCGCGGGCGCGGCGGCGGACGTCCCGCGGCTGCGGCTCCAGGCGGCGGCCGGGCAGATGATCGGCCTGATGATCCTGCGGTACGTGCTGGGGGTCGAGCCGCTGGCGTCCGCCTCCGAGGACGAGATGGTCGAGCTCGTCGCGCCCGTCCTGCAGTCGTATCTGGGCTGACCGCCCGACCTTCCGAGCGTCTTGACCGGGATCCCGCGCCGACTTAAATTCAACACATGATGAGTTTTGCTCCGGCGGTGAGCGTCCGCGACCTCCGGGTGGCGCGCGGCGGACGGGACGTCCTGCACGGGCTCACGTTCGACGTGCCGCCGGGGTCCGTGGTGGGGCTCCTCGGCCCGAGCGGGTGCGGCAAGACGACGCTGCTGCGCGCGCTCGTCGGCGTGCAGATCGTCGCGGGCGGGGAGGTCACCGTGCTCGGCGAGCCCGCCGGGTCGCCCGCGCTGCGGCGCCGCGTCGGGTACGCGACGCAGAGCCCCGCCGTCTACGCGGACCTGACCGTCGCCGAGAACCTCCGCTACTTCGCGTCCGTCCTGCGCGCGCCGCGCTCGGACGCCGACCGCGTCATCGCCGAGGTCGGGCTCGCCGGCAGCCGCGACCAGGTCGCCGCGACGCTGTCCGGCGGTCAGCTCAGCCGCGCCGGCCTCGCCGTCGCGCTGCTCGGCTCCCCCGACCTCCTCGTGCTGGACGAACCGACCGTCGGCCTCGACCCGGTGCTGCGGCAGGAGCTGTGGGAGCTGTTCCGCGGCCTCGCCGACCGGGGCACGACGCTGCTCGTGTCCAGCCACGTGATGGACGAGGCGGGCCGCACCGACCGGCTCCTGCTCATGCGCGAGGGGCGGCTCCTCGCCGACGGCACCCCCGACGGCCTGCGCGCCCGCACCGGCGCCGACGACCTCGAGGCCGCCTTCCTGCACCTGATCGCCGAGACGTCCGGGAGCGCGGCATGAACCTCGCGATCACGCTGGCCACGACCCGCCGCATCCTCGCGCAGCTCCGCCGCGACCGCCGCACGCTGGCGCTGCTCGTCCTCGTGCCGTCCGTCCTGATGGTCCTGCTCCGATACGTGTTCGACCGTCCCGAGCTGTTCGACCGGGTCGGCCCGATGCTGCTCGGGCTGTTCCCGTTCACGATCATGTTCATCGTGACGAGCGTCGCGACGCTCCGCGAGCGCACGAGCGGGACGCTCGAACGGCTGATGACCATGCCCCTCGGCAAGCTCGACCTGCTGCTCGGCTACGCGCTCGCGTTCGGGCTCGTCGCGCTCGTCCAGGTCGGCGCGGTCCTGGCGGTCTCGCTGACGTGGCTCGGCCTCGACCTCGGCGGCTCCCTCGGCCCGCTCGTCCTCGTCGCCGTGCTGGACGCGCTGCTCGGCATGGCGCTCGGCCTGTTCGCCAGCGCGTTCGCGCGCACCGAGTTCCAGGCCGTCCAGTTCATGCCGGCGTTCGTCCTGCCGCAGGCGCTGCTGTGCGGGCTGATCATGCCGCGCGACCAGATGGCGCCGTGGCTGGAGGCGGTCTCGGCCGTCCTGCCGCTGACGTACGCCGTCGAGGGCATGCAGGAGATCGCCGCGGGGAGCGGCTTCACCGGGACGCTCGCCGCCGACGTCGCCGTCATCGCCGGCTGCACGGTCGTCGCGCTGCTGCTGGGCGCGGTCACGCTGCGCCGCCGCACCGCCTGACCCGTCCGTCCGGCCGCCCGCGCGGCCCGCTCGCCTGAACCGGACACTTGGCCTCAAGTGCCCCTTCTCGCCCGGCGCGGGCTGGTACCTTCTCCCGACATGACACCCCAGGATGTGCCCGGCACCCCGGCCTCCCCGAACCCCGACGGCCCGCCCCCGCGGAACGGGCCGGACGGCGGCGCGGACGGCGGCGGCGCCGCGGAGAACGACGTCTTCTGGGGCTCGGGCGACAACGACGGGACGCCCCGCAAGAAGCGCTGGCCGCGCGTGCTGATCGCCATCGGCGTGTTCGTCGCGCTGATCGTCGCGGGGGCGGGCGGCCTGGTGTGGCAGCGCCAGTCGTCCTACAACGGCAACATCGACCGCATCCAGGGCGTCATGCCGGAGGCGAACCGGCCCGGCCCGAACGTCGCTGGCACCGAGAACTGGCTGCTCGTCGGCTCGGACCGGCGGTCCGACGAGCAGACGACCGGCGCGGGCAACGACGCGTGGAAGCCCGGCGAGCAGCGCACCGACACGATCATGCTCATGCACCTGCCGGCCGACCGCAAGAAGGCGTACCTGATCTCGTTCCCGCGGGACTCCTGGGTGGACGTCCCCGGCTACGGCAAGCAGAAGATCAACGCCGCGTTCTCGTTCGGCGGGCCGAAGCTGCTGATCCAGACGATCGAGGGCCTGACGGGCGTCCGCATCGACCACTACGGCGCGATCGACTTCGCCGGGTTCGAGTCGATGGTGGACGCGCTCGGCGGCGTCACCGTCAACATCAAGAACAGCGTGTACGACCCGGCGCGGAAGGTGAACTGGCAGGCCGGGCCGCAGGAGCTGGACGGCGAGGAGGCGCTCCTGTTCGTCCGGCAGCGGTACAACCTGCCGAACGGCGACTTCGACCGGATGAAGCGGCAGCAGGCCCTGCTGCGGGCCCTCGCCAAGAAGGCCGCCGACAGCGGAACCCTGACGAACCCGCTCAAACTCGACCGGTTCCTGTCCGCGCTCACCAAGTCGATCAGCGTCGACGAGGGCCTGTCCGGCGGCGACCTCCGCTCCCTCGCGCTGAGCCTCCGCAGCGTCCGCGTCTCCGACGTCACCTTCCTGACGACCCCGCACAAGGGCACCGGAATGGTGCAGAAGCAGAGCGTCGTCTTCCTCGACCCGCAGAAGGCGACCGTCCTCTTCGAGTCGGTGAAGACCGCCGAGATGGCCCAGTACGTCCAGCGGTACGGCGGTGGGAACAACCTCGGGACCGTCTCGTAACCTGGTCCTGAGGCCGTCCGAGAGGGGTGCCCTGTGATCCGCCGGGCGTTGCTGGCCGCGTCGCACTCCGGCGGCGCGCGCCGGATCGTCGAGAACGCGCCGTTCGCCCGCGACGTCGCCCGCCGCTTCATCGCCGGCGAGACCGCCGCCGACGCGGCGCGCGTCACCGGGCGGCTCACCGACGAGGGCCTCCTCGTCACCCTCGACGTCCTCGGCGAGGACGTCCACGACAAGGAGCGCGCGGAGGCGAACGTCGGCAAGTACTGCGAGCTCCTCGAACACCTCCGCGACGAGGGGCTCGGCGCGCGCGCGGAGGTCTCGCTGAAGCTCACGGCCGTCGGCCAGGCCCTCGACGAGGAACTCGCCCTCGACAACGCCCGCCGCGTCTGCGAGGCCGCCGCCACCGCCGGGACGACCGTCACCCTCGACATGGAGGAACCCGAGACGGTCGACGCCGCCCTCCGGGCCGTCCACGAACTCCGGCGCGACCACCCCGCCGTCGGCGCGGTCGTCCAGGCGTACCTGCGGCGCGCCGAGGAGTACTGCGCCGACCTCGCCTACGAGGGCTCCCGCGTGCGCCTGTGCAAGGGCGCGTACGCCGCGCCCGAGTCGATCGCCTTCATCGAGAAGGACGAGATCGACACGTCGTTCGTCCGGTGCATGAAGATCCTCATGGCCGGCAAGGGCTACCCGATGCTCGCCACCCACGACCCCCGCCTCATCGAGATCGCCGAGGCCCTCACCCTCCTGCACGCCCGCGACGCCGGCACCTTCGAGTACCAGATGCTGTACGGCGTCCGCCCGCAGGAGCAGCGGCGCCTCGCCGCCGAGGGCGCCCAGGTCCGCGTGTACGTCGCGTACGGCCGCGACTGGTACGCGTACTTCATGCGGCGCCTCGCCGAGCGGCCCGCCAACCTGCGCCTCGCCCTGCGCTCCCCGGCCCGGCGATAGGGTGGACCGGCGTCGAAAGGTGAGCCGATGATCGCGATTCTGGGTGCCGGGAAGATGGGCGAGGCCCTGCTCTCGGGAGTGCTGCGGGCCGGGCGCCGCCCGTCCGACCTGGTGGCGACCGCGCGCCGCGAGGAGCGCGCCGCGCTGCTCCGCGAGCGGTACGGCATCGAGATCGTGTCGAACGCGCAGGCCGCCGCGAAGGCCGACACGCTCGTCCTCGCCGTCAAGCCCCAGGACATGGGCGCCCTGCTCGCCGAGATCGGCCCGCACGTCCCGCCCGGCCGCCTCGTCATCTCGATGGCCGCGGGCATCACGGCGTCCTTCATCGAGGAGCGCCTCCCCGAGGGCACCCCGGTCGTCCGCGTCATGTCGAACACGCCCGTCCACGTGGACGAGGCGATGAGCGTCGTGTCCGCCGGCGCGCACGCCGACGAGACGCACCTCCACATGGCCGAGGAGCTGCTCACCCCGGTCGGCAAGGTGCTCCGCATCCCCGAGTCCCTCCAGGACGGCGCGACGGCCCTCTCCGGCAGCGGGCCCGCGTACTTCTACTACCTCGTCGAGGCGATGGTCGACGCCGGCATCCTGCTCGGCATGCCCCGCGCCGCCGCCCTCGAGATGGTGATCCAGTCGGCCGTCGGCGCCGCCGTCATGCTCCGCGACTCCGGCGAGCACCCCGTCCTGCTCCGCGAGGGCGTCACCTCCCCCGGCGGCACCACGATCGCCGCCATCCGCGAACTCGAACGCCACGGCGTCCGCGCGGCCGTCCTCGAGGCGATCGAGGCCGCCCGCAACCGGGGCCGCGAACTCGCGAGCGGCTGACCCCGCGTCGACCGGGGACCCGCCCGGCGGCGCCGAGCGCCCCGGCCGAGTCCCGTGCGCCGCCGGAGAGGAAGCCGGTGCCGTCCGGCGCCCGGACGTCGAGGAGGCGTCAGCCGACTCGTCCCGGGGCGTCCGTCCCGGTGCTCCGGGGCCGGGCCAGCGCCAGGACGGACAGGCCGAACATCAGGACGCCCAGCGGGACGTGGACCGACGGCACGTGCGCGATCCCGAGCGCGACCTGGAGCGATGCGAGGGCCAGGAAGCCGGAGGCGTGCCCGACGGGCAGGAGCGGGCCGCCGCCCGGCTTCCACGCCAGCGCAGCTGCGAGCACGTACAGCATCGACGCCCCGTACATCACGCGGGCCCCGGCGCTGTGGAGCGTCTCCCCGTAGGACGAGGTGAGCAGCAGCCCGGCGGAGACCGCCTGGACGAAGATGGTCAGGGTCTGGAAGGCGAGCGCGATCTCCAGCAACGAGGTGCGGCGCCGTGCCGTCGCCCGGGGTGCCATGGCGAGGTCTCCTCACCTGCCCGGAGGCAGTAGATCGATAAGGTCTCACCAACCCGACGAAACGGGCTCGCGAAAGGTAAGGCGAGGGGGCGCGGCGAAGGATGGAGGCGGCCGGGGCGGGCGCCGGTGACATCGCCGGTGACATTGCCGGTGACACTGCGGGTGAGGTCGCCGGTGACGTCGCGGGTGAGCGGGGCCGGCTGGTCAACGTCGCCTACCGGCTGCTCGGTTCGCTGTCCGAGGCCGAGGACGCCGTGCAGGAGGCGTACACGCGCTGGTACGCGCTGCCGCGGAGCCGGCGGGACGGGATCGTGTCGCCCGGCGCCTGGCTGACGACGGTGACCGCCCGCCGCTGCCTGGACGTGCTGGGCTCGGCGCGGGTCCGGCGCGAACGCTATGTCGGCGCCTGGCTGCCCGATCCGCTGCCCGATCACGCCGAGCGGGGCCGGGGCGCCGCCACCGACCCCGCCGACCAGATGGTCCTGGACGAATCGGTGACCATGGCGTTCCTCGTCGTCCTGGAGACGATGACGCCCGCCGAGCGGGCGGCGTTCGTCCTGCACGACGTCTTCCGCTACTCCTTCGCCGAGATCGCGGGCATCCTCGGCCGGACGCCCGCGGCGTGCAAGCAGCTCGCGGCCTCCGCCCGGCGGCGGGTGCGCGACGCGCCGCCGCCGGCGCCGGCGGCCGCGCAGGCCGACACGGTGCGCCGGGTCAAGGCGGCGTGGGAGAGCAAGGACATCGCGGCCCTCGTGGACCTCCTCGACCCGGCCGCCGTGATGACCGCCGACGGCGGCGGAGCGGCCCGCACCGCGCTGCGCCCGATCGAGGGCGGCGCGGACATCGCCCGGTACATGGTCGCCATCGCCGGGAAGGCGCCGGGGCTGGAACTGCTGGAGCGGTCGGTCAACGGCATGCCGGGGCTGGTGGCGCGGCAGGCCGGTTCGGTCACCACCGTGGCCGCGTTCGACATCGCCGGCGGCCGCGTCACCCGCATCTGGACCGTCCGCAACCCGGAGAAGCTGCGCCCGTGGTCCCGGAGTTAGCCGCCATCGGCGGCCCTGACCTCGGCCGTCACGGAACGCGCGCGGAAAGTTCAATTTTGTACCGGGATGGTTGAGCCGGGGGACGGGCTCGTCCGTGTATGGGGGTATGGGACTCGTTATCCGTTTGGTCGTGGCCGCCGGGCTGGTGGTCGACGCGGTCGTGCACTGGCTGTACGCGCCGGACATGGCCTACCTGCAAGGGGGGTCGATCTCCGGGGAGCTGCTGTTCCAGGTGCAGGCGGCCGTGGCGGCGGTGGCCGCGGTGGTCGTGCTGGTGTACGGGAACCGGTGGGCCTACGCGCTGGCGTTCGCGGTGGCGGGCAGCGCGGTGGGGGCGCTGCTGCTCTACCACTACGTGGACGTGGGCGCGCTCGGTCCGCTGCCGAACATGTACGACCCGATGTGGTACACGGAGAAGTGGCTCAGCCTCGTGGGCGAGGGCATCGCGGCGGTCGCCGCGGTCGCCGGGTTCGCGCTGGCCGCGCGGGAGCGGGAGCGGGAGCCCGAGCCGGTCTAGGCGGCCGCCTCGGCGCGGCCGGGCGCGGTGACCTCCGTGATGAACCGGGCCGTGTCGCGCATGGCGGCGCTCGCCTCCGGCAGGACGCGGTTCAGCATCTGGAAGACGTGCATCTGGCCGTTCCACACCTGGAGTTCGCAGTCGGCGCCCGCGGCGGTGAGGGCGTCGGCGAGGGCCTCGGCCTCGGGGCGCAGCACCTCGGCGCCGCCCACCTGGATCAGGACGGGCGGCGTGTCCGTCCACGCGCAGGTGAGGAGCGCGACGCGGGGGTCGTCGAAGCCGTCCGGGCCGACGACGAGCCGGGCGACGCGGCGGGCGGAGCGCGCGCTGATGTAGGGGTCGCGGGCCTCGGCCTTCGCGGAGAGCTCGCAGGTCAGGTCGACCCACGGGGAGAAGAGGACGAGCCCCGCGGGGGACGGCAGGCCGGTGCGGCAGATCTCGCCGGTGAGGGCCGCCGCGAGGTGCCCGCCGGCCGAGTCGCCCGCGAGGACGATGCCGGACGGCGGGACGCCGCGGGCCAGCAGCCACCGGTAGGCGGCCACGGCGTCCTCGAGCGGCGCGGGGAACGGGTGCTCGGGCGCGAGGCGGTAGCGGGGGACGAGCACCGGGAGGTTCGTGTCGAGGGTGAGCCGCGCGGTGATCGACCGGTGCGTCCGGGGCGAGCAGAGGACGTAGCCGCCGCCGTGCAGGTAGAGGACCGCGCCGGGCGCGGCCTCGGCGTCGCGGGCGACGACCCATTCACCGGTGACGGGCGGCTCGCCGGACTCGACGCCCGGGTCGTGGAGGGGGTGGACGCGGACGCGCTGGCTGTGGCGGAGCAGGAGGGACGCGGCGTCGACGGTGGAGCGGGCGGTGCGGATGCCGCCGGCGTGGCCGGGGATGCGGTCCCTGACCGGCTGGAGGCCGAGGCGGAGCGCGTTGCTGATCACACGGCTGCGTACGCTCGGGTCCATCGTTCCTCCAGTGTTCCTTTGCGGTCCGGTAGATATATGCCCAAATCCGGCCCGTTGTCCACGTCACACGTTGGAAACGGAGTCGGATTCGGTGTGAGCCACGCCATAGGCGCGCCGCGATAGCGTGAGCTCATGAGCAGTTCCGCCCCTCCGTCGCCCGACGCCCCAGGTCCGTGCGGGCTCGAGATCCTCTGGGACGAGCGGCTCACCTCTTACGATTTCGGTCCCGGGCACCCCATGAACCCCGTGCGGGTCGAGCTGACGATGCGGCTCGCGCGCGAGCTGGGCGTCCTCGACCGTCCGAACGTGCGGGTCGCCGCGCCGAAGCCCGCGGACGACGCGCTGCTGCGGCTGGTGCACGAGGAGTCGTACATCGCGTCCGTCCGGCATTCGGGCGCGACCGGGCTGCCGGAGCCGCGGCACGGGCTCGGCACCGACGACAACCCGGTGTTCCTCGGGATGCACGACGCGTCCGCGCTGGTGACGGGCGCGTCGGTGGCGGCGGCCGAGGCGGTGTGGACCGGACGGGCCGAGCACGCGGCGAACATCGCGGGCGGGCTGCACCACGCGCTGCGTGGCGCGGCCAGCGGGTTCTGCGTCTACAACGACCCGGCGGTCGCCATCGCGTGGCTGCTGGAGCAGGGCGCCGAGCGGGTCGCGTACGTCGACGTGGACGTGCACCACGGCGACGGCGTGCAGATCGCGTTCGCCGACGATCCGCGCGTCCTGACGATCAGCCTGCACGAGTCGCCGCGCACGCTGTTCCCCGGCACGGGGTTCCCGAACGAGACGGGCGCCGCGGGCACCGCGGTGAACGTGGCGCTGCCGCCCGGCACGGGGGACGCGCAGTGGCTGCGGGCCTTCGACGCGGTCGTCCCGCCGCTGCTGCGCCGGTTCCGGCCGCAGGTGCTGGTCACGCAGCACGGCGCCGACGCGCACACGCTCGACCCGCTGGCGCACCTGACGCTGAGCGTGGACGGCCAGCGCGCCGCGGCGGCCGCGCTGCACCGGCTCGCGCACGAGACGGCGGACGGCCGCTGGATCGCGACCGGGGGCGGCGGATACGAGCTGGTGCAGGTGGTGCCGCGCACCTGGACGCATCTGCTCGCGGAGGCCGCGGGCGGGCCGATCCCGCCGGAGACGGAGACGCCGGACGACTGGCGCGCGTTCGTCCGGCTGCGGACCGAGGAGATCGCCCCGCGCCGGATGACGGACGGGACCGACGTGGTGGAGGTGCACAGGTGGGGGAACGGCTACGACCCGGCGAATCCGGTGGATCAGGCGATCCTCGCGACGCGGCGGGCGGTCTTCCCGGAGCACGGACTCGATCCGATGACGGACGAGTGATGGACACGCCCGCGCGCGCGGACCTGCGCAAGCACCTGGTCCGGACGATGATCGCCGGGGACGTCGCGACGCCGCGCCAGAACAACCTGCTGCACTACCGGCGGATGGCGGCCGGGCACCCGTACTACCAGTTCGGCCTGCGGTTCGAGTCGTCGTGGACCGAGCGGTCGGTGCTGGAGATGATGGTCGAGCGCTGCGGCGTCAACCCCGACTCCCGGCACATGTACGGGGACGACACCATCGACCCGGACATCACCCTGGACACCCTGGAGGCGATGGGCGAGCGCATCGGGCTGGCGGCGCGGCGGAAGGAGACCGTGGTGGTCGCCACCGGGCACCCGGCCACGCTCACGCCCCTCTACCAGGCCGTCGCGCGCGCTCTGCTGGACGCCGGGTGCGCGGTGCTGACGCCCGCGCGCGGGTGGACGTACGAGATCGACACCGACTACGGCGGCGCGGACCTGCGGCGCCTGGTGTACGCCGAGCCGGGCGTGGCGATGCTGGAGAGCGAGGAGGGCCGCACCCAGCACACGCACGACCCGCACCCGATGGAGGCGATGCTCCGCGAACTCGCCGCCGGTAGCGGGTCCGGCGGAGCCGGGGACGCTAAACCGGAATTGTGGCCGGATCTGGCCATCGCCGACCACGGGTGGGCCGGAGCGGCCGGACAGGCCGGCATCGACACCGTCGGGTTCGCGGACTGTAACGACCCGGCGCTGTTCGCGGGCGCCGCCGAGGGCAAGGTCGACGTGGTCGTCCCGCTCGACGACGGCGTGAACCCGCACCATTACGCCCCTTTGACCGCCTACATCCTGGGGCACGCGGGGCTGAACGCCGCCGACTGAGCCCTCCCGTCCCGGGGGTTCCCCGCGCCCGTTCGTCACGATGCGTCACCGTGGCGGGCGGGCGTGACGCATGCGCTCGTCCGGGACGGTCCGTGGCGCCTGAGACGCAGGTCGGCCGGGGGTTTCGCTTCACATCGGACGGTCGCGCCGCGCGGCGCGTCCGGGCCGGCCGCGGCCCGCGTATCAGCACTGTGGCGCTCGGGCAAGGTCCGGAGACGGAAATGCGTGGAATCCCCTCTTGCGACGCGCGATACGCGATTTACGCTGGAGGAAGTACACGTGCGTGATCAAAGTCACCCGAAGGGCCGGTGCGCGGCACGTGTGGAAGAGGGCGTCCGATGAGTTCAGGCGAGCGACCTCTGAGTGAGGTCAGGTTCCTGACGGTGGCCGAAGTGGCGGCGGTGATGCGGGTGTCCAAGATGACCGTCTACCGCCTCGTCCACTCGGGCGAGCTGCCCGCGATCCGCGTGGGCCGTTCGTTCCGTGTCCCCGAGCAGGCCGTGCACGACTACCTGCGCGAAGCGTACATCGAGGCCGGATGACGGGGCGGCGGCCCGCCGGGCTCCGCGCCCGGGGCGGCCGCCGGGCCGGCACCCGGCCGCACGACGGGGATTGAAGGACGGGACCCGCCGGCGGCGCGGCCGCCGGAGACGGGAGGACACCGGACGGGACGGGCGCGCGCGCCCGCCCCGCGGAAACAGCGGCGTCCGGTGCCGTGCCGAGCGCGGTACCGGACACCCGCACCGGACGGGCGCGCCGGACGGCCGCCGCGTCCGCGCCGCCCCGCGGGCGCCTCTCCGCGGGCGCCTCCCGCCATGCCGACGCATGATCCGCGCCGGTACGGCGGTACTCTTGACCACTGGACCGTGCGCGCACCACCGAGTGAGCCGACGAGCGACCTCGCCCGCGGCACGTCCGGACCGCACATCACCCGATACGCCGGAGCGAGGTCTCGTGGGCTCTGTCATCAAGAAGCGCCGTAAGCGGATGGCGAAGAAGAAGCACCGCAAGCTGCTGAAGAAGACGCGCATCCAGCGCCGCAACAAGAAGTGAGCGCACCGGCCGCACGGCCGTAGGGGATGGGGCCCACAGTGTCGTCCACGCCCGCGGCCCGTGTCGTCCTCGTCACGGGCGTGTCCCGTTTCCTGGGGGCGCGGGTCGCGCACGCGCTGCAGGCCGACCCGGGCATCGAGCGGGTGATCGGGGCGGACACGGTCCCGCCCGCGGCGCCGCTCGGCCGCACCGAGTTCGTCCGCGTGGACATCCGGACGCCCGGCATCGCGAAGCTGATCGCGTCCGCCGGGGTCGACACGGTGGTGCACCTCAACCTGGTGACGTCCCCGTCCGTGCCGCGGACGAAGGTGAAGGAACTCAACGTCATCGGCACGATGCAGCTCCTCGCGGCGTGCCAGCGCTCGCCGGACGCGCGCAAGCTCGTCGTGCGGTCCTCGGCGGCCGTGTACGGCTCCTCGCCGAAGGACCCGGCGGTCTTCACCGAGCTGGACCAGCCCGTCGAGGCCCCCTCCTCGGGGTACGCCAAGGACGCGGTCGAGGTCGAGGGCTACGTGCGGGGCCTCATGCGCCGCCGCTCCGACCTGACCGTGTCCGTGCTGCGCTTCGCGAACTTCGTCGGTCCCGGCGTCGACTCCCCGTTCACCCGGTACCTGTCGCTGCCGGTCGTCCCGACGGTGCTCGGGTTCGATCCGCGGCTCCAGTTCGTCCACGAGGACGACGGCGTCGAGGTGCTGCGCCGCATGACCGTCGAGGACCACCCCGGCTGCTTCAACGTCGCCGGGGACGGCGTGCTGCTGCTCTCCCAGGCCGTGCGCCGCGCCGGGCGGCCGTCCGTCCCGGTCCCGGCCCCGTCGCTCTCGGCGGCCGGCGGCATGGGCCGCCGGTTCGCCGGCATGTCCGGCTTCTCTCCCGAACTGCTGCGCTGGCTCACCTACGGGCGGGTGATCGACACGTCGGCGCTGGCGCGCGCGCTGGCCTGGCGTCCCAAGTACGGCACCGAGGCCGCCTTCGCCGACTTCGCCGCCGCGGGCGGGCACGGCCGCGGCCCCCTCGGCCGGCTGGCCGCCGTCCTGGGCTCCCGCCGCTGAGCGCGCCGCCCCGGGGAGGGCGTCGCGCCGCCGGGCGCGGGCATGCTTGGGTGGAGCCAGGGCATGAGCGCTGTTGTCACCGGGGGTGTGGGGGATCGCTCCCCCACGGAAGGGACGCACCATGAACGCCCACCACGAGGCAGACGAGGGCGCCCGGATCATCCCGCTCGCCGCGGCCCGCGACCGGGACGGCGGCGGGGACGCGGGCCGCGGCCCCGGGCCCGCGGCCCGGCGGGAGGGCCCGCCCGCGAACGGCGGCGGGGACGGGACGTCCGGCGGGCCGCGGTCCCTCGAACGCTCCATCGAGCGCCGCGTCGCGGCCGGCCTGGAGTTCCTCAGCCGCCGCCTCACCGGCGACTACGAGGTCGACGAGTTCGGCTTCGACCCCGAGTTCAACGGCCGGGTGCTGCTGCCGGCCGCCCGCGCGCTGTACGAGCACTGGTTCCGGGTCGAGCTGGCCGGCGGCGGGAACGTCCCGTCGGACGGCGGCGCGCTCGTCGTCGCGAACCACTCGGGCACGCTGCCCCTGGACGGCCTGATGCTGACGGTCGCGCTGCACGACCACGCGGGCCGGGACGTGCGGCTGCTCGGCGCCGACCTGATCTACCAGGTGCCGGTCCTCGGGCACCTGTCCCGCAAGGCGGGGCACACGCTCGCGTGCCAGGCGGACGCCGCGCGGCTCCTCGGCAAGGGCGAGCTCGTGGGGGTGTTCCCCGAGGGGTACAAGGGCGTCGGGAAGCCGTTCGCGGACCGCTACAAGCTGCAGCGCTTCGGCCGCGGCGGGTTCGTCGGCACGGCGCTGCGCGCGGGCGTCCCGATCGTCCCGTGCGCGATCGTCGGCGCCGAGGAGATCTACCCGAAGCTCGCCGACCTGCGCCCGCTGGCCCGGCTGCTCGGGCTGCCGTACTTCCCGGTGACGCCGACGTTCCCGCTGCTCGGGCCCGCGGGCCTCCTGCCGCTGCCGTCCAAGTGGCTGATCGCCTTCGGGGAGCCGATGTACCTCGACGACTACGACGCCGACGACGCGGACGACCCGATGACGGTCTTCGAGATCACCGACCACGTGCGGGAGAACGTCCAGCAGATGCTGCACGAGACCCGCCTGCGCCGCGGCCCCGCGTTCTTCTGACGCCTCGGCCGCCGAGGGGGCCGGGCCCGCGGAAGCGGGCTATCCGGACGTGAGGGCGCCGAGGTCGAGCGGCGGCTGCTCGACCGTCCGGGCGAGGATCCCGAGGGTGGCGCGCAGGCCGGCCTCCGGGATGACGGGGAAGATCCCCTTGCCGCGGTACTCCTCGTCGATCCGGCTCCAGTCGTAGTAGGACGTGACGAGGCTGCCCTCCTCGGCGGGCTCGACGCGGTAGCCGTACAGGTGCCGGATCGGCGGCTTGATGAGCCCCTCGATCGTCCACTGGATGTGCGCGTCCCGCTCGAACTCGGTGATCATGACCGTGACGTCGTACTTGCCGAAGGGGTAGTCGTTGAGGGACTCGCGGTCCATGTGGACGACGAACCTGTCCCCGGCCTTCGCGACCCGCTCGCCCTCGGCGGACTGGAGCATGCCGGAGCTGTCGATCGCGACGTGCCCGCGCGGGTCGGTGAGCACCGCGAACACGGTCGCGGGCGGCGCGGCGATCGTCCGCCGGACCTCGAAGCGTTCTTCCATGGCCGCAATCTCTAACACACCGGGCATGCCGCCGGAAGATCAGGATGTCGGGAGGTAGACCGTCCCGCCCTGTTCGCGCGCCCGCCGCGCCGCGGGGACGCGGGGCGCGAGCGCGCGGGCGAGCCGCGCCTCGGCCTCCTCCCACGTGAAGAAGCCGAACGCGTCCAGCTCGTCCTCGCCCAGGCGGATCCCGGACGGGTCGGCGACGGTGCCGCCGTCGAACGCGAAGTGGAGCATCGGGCGCTCCCGGTCGGCGTCGGGCGGGACGACGTCGACGACGAGCAGCCGCCGCGCCCGGATCCGCAGCCCGAGCTCCTCGGCGACCTCCCGGGCCGCCGTCTGGTGCGGCGCCTCGCCGGGGTCCATGCTGCCGCCCGGGATCTGCCAGTACGGCCGGTAGTTCGGCTTCACGAGCAGGACCCGGTCGCGCTCGTCCGTCAGCAGCGCGCCCGCGGAGACGTGCGCCGTGGGGAGCGCGGCGTACCACTCGCGGGGGGCCAGGTACGGCATCTCACGACCGGTAGTGCTTGCGCAGCGCCATGCCCGCCGCGACGCCTCCCGCGAGGGCGCCCGCCCCCGCCGCGGCGGGCAGCGCGACCATCGTCACCTTGCGCCCCGTCCGGAAGTCGTGGACGGGCCAGTCGTTCGCCCTCGCGTGGTCGCGGAGCCCGCCGTCCGGGTTCACCGCGTGCGGGTGCCCGACGGCGGTCAGCATCGGCAGGTCGTTGATCGAGTCGCTGTAGGCCGAGCACCGGGCCAGGTCGAGCCCCTCCCGCTCCGCCAGCGCCCGGACCGCCTCGGCCTTCGCGGGCCCGTGCAGCAGGTTCCCGACCAGCCGTCCGGTGTAGACGCCGTCGCGGGTCTCGGCGACGGTGCCGAGCGCGCCGGTGAGGCCGAGCCGGTGCGCGATCGTCCGGGCGACCTCGACGGGCGTCGCGGTGACGAGCCACACCTGCTGCCCGGCGTCCAGGTGCTGGAGGGCGAGGGTGCGGGTGCCGTGCCAGATGCGGTCGGCCATCGCCTCGTCGTAGATCTCCTCGGTGAGCCGCACGATGCCCGAGACGCGCTGCCCGGCGACGAACGACAGCGCGGCCTCCTTGGCGCTGCCGATGTGCTCGTGGTTCTCGGTGCCGCGCAACCGGAACGCCGCCTGGCCCCAGGCGAACATCAGCAGGTCGCGGGTCGTGAACAGCTTGCGGCGGGCCAGGCCGCGCGCGAAGTAGTAGATCGACGCGCCCTGCATCATGGTGTTGTCGACGTCGAAGAACGCCGCCGCGGCCGGGTCGGGCTCGGGGAGCGGTTCGAGTTCGACGGCCGCCTCGGCGGCCACCTTCCCCGCGCGCACCGGGTCCTGGTTCTTGCCGCGCTGCCAGAATCGCCGCATGGGCGGAAGCCTAGTCAACGGCTCCGCCGCCGCCGTCGTCACGGGCGCGATTGCGACCGTCCTCACTCCGCGCCGCCGCCGACACCAGCCGCTCCCGCAGCCCCGCCCGGAAGGCCGGGTCGGGGACCGGTGCGCGCGCCCGCAGGTCGGCCAGGGGATTACCTTTGACGATCTTGGCTCGCCCGCTTCGCAATGACGCTCCCTTCCTGCCCGGACAACGAGCGTGGCCCGCCCCCGGTTACGGTCGCGCCCCGCCGCGGGACGTCCGCGCGGCCGGGCGTGTCGCGGACGGCTCAGCGCAGGTCGTCGGGGAGCATGCGGGCCAGCGAGCGGACGGCGCGGTACTGCAGCGCCTTGATCGCGCCCGTCTTCTTGCCCATGATCAGCGCGGTCTCGGCCACCGACAGGCCGTGCAGGAACCGCAGCACCACGCACTCCTGCTGCTCGGACCCGAGCCGGCGGACGGCGGCGAGCAGCGTCCGGTTGGTCATCGAGTCCAGGACGGCCCGTTCCGGCCCCTCCTGCGGGCGGTCCGGCTCCAGCAGCTCGGCCGTGCAGATCTCCAGGCGGTACCGGCCGGACTTGAAGTGGTCGGCGACCAGGTTCCGCGCGATGGTGACGAGCCAGGCGCCGAAGTCCTTGCCCTGCCAGTGGAAGTCGCGGATGCGGCGGAGCGCGCGCAGGAACGTCTCGCTCGTCAGGTCCTCGGTCAGCGCATGGCTGCCCACCCGGTAGTACACGTACCGGTAGACGAGCTCCACGTAGTGGTCGTACAGGGACCCGAACGCCTCCGCGTCGCCGTCCCGGGCGCGCAGCACGAGCGCCTTCAGCATCTCCGCGCGGTCGTCCGCGAGCTCGTCCGCCCGGTCGCCGGTCCGGACGGACGGAACGCTGGAACGCCGAGGAAGCGGGATGACCCCGGCATCGAGGGTCAAGCTGCTCATGCAGTTCTCCTCGGGGCGTACGCGACCTCCGGCGGGATTTGTCACTCTAGATACCGAAAGGTGCGCCAGGCAATGCCCGAGACCCCGCCGGAGGTCGCGTACGCCCCGAGGAGAACTGCATGAGCAGCTTGACCCTCGATGCCGGGGTCATCCCGCTTCCTCGGCGTTCCAGCGTTCCGTCCGTC
>NZ_QHJN01000152.1:0-19566 GCF_003947565.1 Actinomadura sp. WAC 06369
CTTCCCCTCGGCGTCCTGAAAGGCACCACGCCCCTGTCGGTCGCCGCGAGCCCGGCGGCCGCGGCGACCGACAGGGGCGTGGTGCCTTTCAGGACGCCGAGGGGAAGGGCGGCCGCGAGCGCGAGGGCGAGCGCGCGGGGCGCGCCGAGGACCCCGGCCCGGTGCGCGCCGAGGGCGAGCAGCGGCCAGCCGAGCATGATCGCGAACGAGGCGTAGCGGAACACGTGGAAGCCGGTGTAGGAGCCGGCGACGGCCTCGGTCGCGGTGGCGAGGCCCTGCGCGTCGACCAGCCGGAACGCCAGGTGGTCGGCGCCCGCGTGGAACGTCCGGGCGAACAGTCCGACGATCGTCAGCGCACCGCCGAGCGCGGCCGTCCGGTTCAGGCCGGTCAGGTGCAGGACGGCCGGGCACAGGACGATCGTCCCGACGGCGAACGCACTGTAGGAGGCGGTCATGAGGACGGGGTGACCGTCGTACGCGGCGAGCTGGTCGGGGAAGAAGAACGGATAGCGCGCGCGCAGCAGCACCCCAGCCATGAGCAGCGCGGGCCCCAGGATGAGAGACACGCCCGTGAAATGCGTCTTGGTCATGCCCCAACGGTCGTGTTTTCAGGGCAACGGCGAATCAGCCCGCCATGGACGATCGGAATGTCCCCCCAGGGCGGCCCTCAGGGCCGTTCCTCCTCCTGACGGACGATCCACACTGGGCTGATGTGCGCGGCGCGGCGTGCGGATACCGTTCGCCTCGTGAAAGGCCGCCGTGGTTTCGTGCTCGATCTGGTCGCCGCGTTCGCCGTGGTGGGCGCGAACGTGTTCGTGGCGGGCAACCTCCTCAAAGACCGCGACGACTTCACGTTGTGGTTTCTGGGGTCGGTGTTCGTGGCCCTGGGGCTGGGGTGCGTGCTCGGCGCACGCCGCCGGGCTCCTGTGGGCGCGCTGAAGGTCGGCCTGGGGCTGTCCGGGGCCGCCACTGTCGCGGGCTTGCTGTGGGAGCCGTTCGTGGTGGTCTCGCTCGCGCTTTACCTTGTCGCCGCCCAGGGCGGTTCGAGACGGACGTTGGTGTGGTGCTGCGGTGTCGCACTGGGCGCGACGTCGCTGGGACAGATCGTCCACCCGAGGTGGGACTGGCCGGTCGCCGCCGGATGGGCCGCGGCGGGCGCCGCGCTCTGCACGGCGGCGTGGACGATCGGACGGCTCGTCCGGTCGCGGCGGCTCGACGCCGAGGCGCTCGAACGGCAGCGCGAGCGGCAGATCGTGATGGACGAGCGGCTCCGCATCGCGCGCGAGATGCACGACGTGGTGACGCACGGCATGGGGCTCATCGCGGTCAAGTCCGGCATCGCCAACCACATCGCCGGAGAGCGGCCGGAGGAGGCGCGGGAGGCGCTGCGGGTGATCGAGGCGACCAGCCGCGAGGCGCTCGTGGAGATGCGCAGGCTGCTGGGCGTCCTGCGGGACGGGTCGGAGCCGCCGGCGCCCGGCCTGGCCGGGCTCGCGGACATCGCCGCCCAGGTCCGGACCGCGGGCGTGGAGGTGGACCTGGCGATCGCGTGCCCGGACGGCCTGCCGGACGGCGCGGGCCTCGCGGTGCACCGGATCGTGCAGGAGGCGGTCACGAACGTCGTCAAGCACGCGGCCCCGGCGCGGTGCGCGGTGCGCGTCCACGATGATCGGGGCATGGTGCGGATCGAGGTGACCGACGACGGGCCCGGCGGCGCCGTCGCCCCGGGCGGGCACGGACTGGTGGGGATGCGGGAGCGCGTCGCCGCGTACGGCGGGTCCTTCGAGGCCGGGCCGCTGCCGGGGCGCGGGTTCCGGGTGGTCGCGACGCTGCCCCGCGCGGCGGACGCGGCGGCCCGCGGAGCGGGCGCGTGACCGTACGGGTGCTGATCGCGGACGACCAGGCGCTGCTGCGGGGCGGCTTCCGCGCCCTGATCGAGACCGCGCCGGGGATGGCGGTCGCGGGCGAGGCGGCGGACGGCGCCGAGGCGGTGCGCGCCGCGCGCGACCTGCGTCCCGACGTCGTCCTGATGGACGTCCGGATGCCCGGTACGGACGGGATCGAGGCCACGCGCCGGATACGTGCGGAGACCGACGTGCGCGTCCTGATCCTGACGATGTTCGACCTCGACTCCTACGTGTTCGCGGCGCTGCGCGCGGGGGCGAGCGGGTTCCTCCTCAAGGACGTTCCGCCCGCCGACCTGCTCGCGGCCGTGCACGTCGTCGCGTCCGGCGAGGGCCTGCTCGCCCCGACCGTGACGCGGCGGCTGATCGAGGAGTTCGCGCGGCGTCCCGAGCCGGGGCGGGCGCCGGCGCGGCGGCTCGACGGGGTGACCGGACGCGAGCGCGAGGTGCTCGCGCTCGTCGGGCGCGGCCTGTCGAACGGGGAGATCGCCGAGCATCTGCACCTGAGCCTGGCGACGGTCAAGACGTATGTGGGGCGGCTGCTGGCGAAACTGCATGCCCGGGACAGGGCGCAGTTGGTCATCGTCGCCTACGAAACCGGGCTAGTCCCCTGACGCTTCGGGGATGCCCAGGAGACGCAGGTACATCGCCGTCAGGTGGTTTACCGTCTCGTCGTACTCGGACGGGTGCGCCGCAACGTGGTGGGCGAACTGGGTGAAGATCCCGTAGGTGGCTTCGGCGATGACGGGGGCGGGCGCGGCGGGACGCGCGCGGCCCTGGACGGCCAGCCGTTCGATGTACCGGGACGTGCGGTGCATCGGCCGTTCGCGTATCTCGCACCAGATCGCGTGGATCCCGGGGTCCGCGAGGGCCTGGTGCTCGATCACCGTCATCAGTTCGAGGTTGTCGGTGCAGGCCCGCAGGAAGGCCGCACTGGACTCGCGGGCCAGCTCGTACGGGTCGTCCGCGTTCACGCCGGGGAGCTCGTGGGCCGCGAGGAAGGCGTCCCGGACGCGCAGGGCGACGGCCTCGAACACGTCGGCCTTGGACGCGAAGTAGATGTAGAACGCGGCCCGGGACACCTCCGCCTCTTGGGTGATGTCGGCGATCGTGGTGCGGGCGTAGCCGATCCGGCCGAACACCCGGGCGGCGCAGCCGAGGAGCAGGGAACGGGTCTCGCTCTCCCTGCCTTCGCGGACGGTACGGGCCGCCCAGGGTGTCTTGGCCATATCGATCCAGGGTATTGCGGGTTCCCGTCAGGGGCGGGCGCCGAACGACGGACGTCCGGTCAGTTCGGGCAGCAGCCGGTACGCGTCGCGGACCCAGTCGCACAGCAGGGCGCGGCTGTCGCGGGGGTCGATGAGGTCCTGGACGCCGAAGCGCTCGGCCGTCCGGAACGGCGAAGTGATCGCGGCGAGCTGCGCGCGGAGCCGTTCGAGCTCCCGCTCCGGATCGTCGGCCTTCTCCAGGTGCGCGCGGAACGCCGCCTCGATCCCGCCCTGCACCGGCAGCGAACCCCAGTCGCCCGACGGCCACGCCCAGCTCCGCCCCGGCCGGTGCCGGTTCACGATCCCGGCCCCGCCCACGCCGTACACCCGCCGCAGGATCAGCTCGGCCTGCGGAACCCTCGCCTGGTACACGGCGGCGATGGCGCGCGCGCCGTGCCGGATCGTCGCGCGCCGTTCGGCGGCCGACCCGATCGTCATCCCGGCCTGGTCGGTGAGGCTGACGATCGGCAGGTGGAACGTCTCGCACAGGTCCACCAGGCGGGTGACGGCCTGTGCGCCCTCGACCGACATCGTCGCGCCCTTGAACGGGTCCGACGCGATCACCCCGACCGGGCGTCCGTCCAGGCGCGCCAGCGCGGTGACCGTCGCGCCCCCGTACTCGGCGTACCGGAACACCGAGCCCGCGTCGAACACGGCGTCCAGGATCGGGTCGATCCGGTACGGCGCGCGCGGGTCGCGCGGGACGGCCGTCAGCAGGTCGTCGGTGCGGCGGTCGGCCGGATCGGTGGCGGGGGAGACGGGCGGAAGCTCGAAGACGCTGCCCGGCAGGTACGACAGGAACCGCCGGACGACGTCGAACGCGGCCTCCTCGGTGGGGACGAAGCGCTCGATCGCGCCGTTGCCCCGGTGGATCCCGGCGCCGCCGAGCTCCTCCTTCGTGAGGTCCTCGCCGGTGCCGCCGCGCACGACGGGCGGCCCGGCCGTGAAAAGCTGCCCGATTCCCTCCACCATGACCGACAGGTGCGACATGACGAGCCGGGCCGCGCCGAGCCCCACGGTCGGCCCGAGGCACGCGGCGACCACCGGGACGAGCGACATGTTGTCCACCACCGCGTCCCACGCCGGATTCACCGGCAGGTACGTGAACCCCGCCTCCGTCGCCATCTTGACGCTGCCGCCGCCGCTCGCGCCGTCCAGCAGCCGGACGACCGGCAGCCGCATCTCCCGCGCGTACTCCTCGGAATACACCTGTTTGGCGTGGATCGCCGCATCCCCGGACCCGCCCCGGACCGTGAAGTCGTCCGCCCCCAGCACGACCTTGCGGCCGTCGATCCGGGCCGTCCCGGCCACGAAGTTCGCGGGCAGCAGCGAGGCGAGCCGCCCGTCCGCGCCGTGCTCGGCGAACCCGGTCAGCGCCCCGATCTCGGCGAAGCTCCCGGGGTCGGCGAGCAGGCCGATGCGCTCCCGCACGGTCAGCCGGCCCGACGCGTGCTGCCGCGCCACCTTCTCCGGCCCGCCCATCCGGTGCGCGAGCTCCCGGCGGCGGTGGATCTCCTCCACCTCGGCCGCCCAGCCGTCGTCCGCGGGCGCGTGCTCCTCCGCCGCGCCCGCCACGTCCGCCGACTCGACGAAGAACAGCGGTGCGCCCTCGTCGACTGCGCCGCCGGGCTCGACCGGGTGGACGGCGGGCACGTGTACCTCGCCGGGCAGGACATCACCTGGGCGCCCGACCACGTGCTCACCAACCTGCGCCGCCGCACCATGGGGTTCATCTTCCAGCACTTCAACCTGATCGGGTCGCTGACCGCGGAGCAGAACGTGGCGCTCCCGCTGAAACTCGCGGGCCTCGGGGCCTCCCGGGCGGACGTCCGCGCGGTGCTCGCCTCGGTCGGCCTCGGCGACCGGCTGAGAAACCGACCCCGCGAACTGTCCGGCGGCCAGCAGCAGCGGGTGGCGATCGCCCGCGCCATGGTCACCCGGCCCGCCGTCCTGTTCGCCGACGAACCCACCGGCGCGCTCGACTCCGCGTCCGCCCGCACGGTCCTCGCCCTGCTCCGCCGGATGGTCGACCAGGAGGGGCAGTCGATCGCGATGGTCACGCACGACCCGGCGGCCGCCGCGCACGCCGACGCGGTCGTGTTCCTGTCCGACGGGCGGCTCGTCGACCGGCTCGACCGCCCGACCGCCCGCGACGTCGCCGAACGGCTGGCCCTGCTGGAGGCGGCACCATGCTGAGCGTCTCCCTGCACACCTTCCGCGAGCACCGCCGGCTGTTCGCCGGGGCGGTCACCGCCGTCGCGCTCGGGGTGGCGCTCGTCCAGGCGTCCCTCCTCGTGATGATCTCCGCCGACCGCGCGCCGCTCCCGCCCGGCCTCACCGGCCGCGCCCGGGAGGAGCTCCGCGAGGACTACGCCGGAGCCGCCACAGTCCTCGGCATGACCGTCATGCTGGCGACCTTCCTGACGGTCTTCATCGTCAGCTCCACCTTCGCCTTCACCGTGGCGCAGCGCCGGCGCGAACTCGCCCTGCTGCGCCTCCTCGGCGGAGGCCGCGCCGGGCTGGTCGCGCTGCTGCTCGGCGAGGCGCTGCTGCTCGGCGCGGTCGGCACCGCCCTCGGAATCCGCGCCGGCATCCCGGCGATGTGGCTGCAGGCCCTGCTGATGATCCGCCTCGGCTTCCTGCCGGACGGGTTCGCGCCCGGCTGGGACGCCGGCGTCCTCGTCGTGTCGCCCTGCATCGGCATCGGGGTGTCGCTCGCCGGGGTGCTCGCCGCCGCCCGCCGCGCCGCCAAGGTCCGTCCGCTCGACGCCATGCGCGACGTCGGCGCCGCCGCCCGGGTGATGACCCCGGCGCGCTGGCTCTCCGGCGTCTCGTGCCTCGCCTTCACCGTCTGGATGGTGACCCTCGCCCAGTCCGCCGACCTGCTCGGCGCCCTCATCCTCGGCATCGGCATCTGCGTCATGGGCTCGGTGGCGCTCAGCGCGCTCAGCCCCCTCGTGGTGCCGCTCGCCGGCCGCGTCCTCGGCCTCGTCCTGCGCCGCACCGTCCTCGGTGAACTCGCCCAGGCCGAACTCCGCGACGGCGTGCGCCGCAGCGCCTCCACCGCCGCCCCGCTCATCGTGCTCGTCGCCCTCCTCGTCGGACTCACCGGCACCATGGGCTCGCTCGCGCTCATGGCGGGCGAGGAGCAGCGCCGCCTGGTCAACGGCGACCTGGTGGTCACCTCCACGGGAGCCGCCGCCGAACGCATCGCGTCCGTGCCCGGCGTCGCCGTCGCTTCCACCGAACTGTCCGTCGACATCAGCGTCCGGGTCCGCCACAACCTGGAGGGCCGACCGTCCCGCCGCACCCACTACGCCGGGATCATCGCCGTCGACGCCGCCTCCTACCGCCGCACCCACCACCTGCGGCCCCACGCGGGCTCGCTGCGCCGCCTCCACGGCCGCGCCATCGCCATCGGCCCCGGCCTCGCCGCCGAAGGAATCCGCGTCGGCTCCACCGCCACGGCCGCGATCGACGGCCGCAAGATCCCCGTGAAGGTCGTCGCCGCGCTGGCCCCCACCCTGGAGAACTACTCCGAACGCTTCCTGATCCCCAGAAACCTCATCCCTCCGGAGGCCCGCGCCGCCGCCCCGGCCCGGACGGTCGTCCGGACGGCGCCCGGCATCGCCCCGGCCGCGGTCGCGGGGGCCATCCGCAAGGCGGGCATCGGCAAGGTCGAGACCGTCGCCCAGTGGGCCGACGGCAGAGCCGCGGCCCAGCAGCGCATGAACATCGGCATCCTCGCCGTCCTCATGGGCATGGCGGGCGGCTACGCCGCCGTCGCGGTCGTCAACGCCGTCGTCATCGCCGGAAGCGAGCGCCGCGCCGGGTTCGCCGCGGCCCGCGTCACCGGACTGACCCGCGCCCAGGTCGTCCGCGCCGCCCTGATCGAGTCCTGGGCCGTCACCGCGATCGGTCTCGCCCTCGGCTGCGTGGTGGCGGCGGGAGCACTGTCCGGGATGCTCGCCGCGTCCCTGCGCGCGGTCGACCGCCCCTTGGTCGCCGTCCCCTGGACCCTCCTCGCCGTCATCACTTTCGCGTCCTTCGCCGTCACGAGCCTCGCCTCCGTCTGCGCCACCCGCTCCGCCACCAAACCCCGCCCGATCACCCAACTGGGAGCCCACGAATGAACGCCGAACCGTCAGGCGGACGCCTGCCCCCGCCGGAGCGCACGGGCAGCGCGCTGCGGGCTCGAGCTTCGGTAACCCGCAGCGTCGCGTCAGCGATCCCGCCCGCCCCTACCGGCGCCGGATCATTCGGCGAGCCGACGACGCACCAGCCGTGCCTCGTGGGGGGCCTCCTCGGGCCACGCGGCGGCCACGTTCCGCAGCAGCTCGCGATGCTCCCCGATCAGGTCCTCGTCGGAAAGCCGCTCCGCTCCCGCCACCTGGACCGGCACGGCCTCGCAGCCGACCGCCCGCAGCAGCGCCTCGACCGTCCGGAACCCGGACGCGTCGAACAGCGCCTCGACCGCCTCGACCCGGTCGTCCATCGGCACCGCGGGGTCGAGGAAGGTCCGCTCGACCGCGGCGATGAGCCGCTCGTCCGGCTCGTCCCACTCCCCGAGGCAGGCGGCCACCGCCCGGAACACGCCCGCCCGGACCAGCGGCGGGACGTCCCGCCGTGCGAGCAGGTCGGCCAGCGGCCCCGCGTCCTCGGGATCGGCGATGCGGCCGAGCGCGTCCAGCGCGCTCGCCTGGCAGGCCCCCTCCTCGGTGCCCGGAACCGACGAGGGCGGCTGCGACAGCACATGCCGCGCGAGGGCCCGCACGTCCGCGTGGTAGGGCTCGGTGCTCAGACCGAACCGGGTGAGACCCTCGTCGTGGGAGAAATGGTCGAGCGCGATGCCCGCCGCCGCCACCCGCCCGCTGTGCAGCAGAGCCCGGAACGCGGCCCGGTGGGCCCGCTCGCTCCTCGGGCTGCGGATCTCGTCGAGCGCCCGCGCCAACCTCGGGCTCCCCGGGTCCGCCCCGTCCCAGTACGTGCTGTGGGGCCCGGGATCCAGCGCGTACCGAAGGAAACGGGCATCGTCGTCCTCGGCGACGATGCGCTCGATCAGTTCCCGGTGAGCGTAGAACCGCCGCCCGGTCGCCAGCCCGGTCGCCGCGCCCCGCCTCAACCACGGGTCTTCCTCCTCGGTCACGGCACGCACCAGCAGCGGCGTCACCTCGTCCCCGGGCGCCTCGCCCAGCGCCCGGACCGCCTCCCGCCGGTCCCGGACGTCGAGCGAAGAGTCGAACGCCGTCTCGGCGATCAGCGCGGTCAACTCCGGCTCGTCCGAGATCGACAGCACCTCCCCGGCCACCATCAGCGCGTTGGAGAGCAGCGACCCGTCGGGACGGCGGCGCAGGACGGCCAGCACGGCCGCCCCGTCCTCCGGCCGCACATCGTTTTTGAGGGCGAGCAGGGCGCTCGCGTGGTCGGCTCCCGCGAAGGCGATGTCGTCCCCCGGCCGGGGCGGCCCCGCGAGCATCTCCCGGGCGACCTCCATGACCTCGTCATGGAAGCACTCGAACGGGCTCTCCTCACCGAACCGGCCGGTGGCATCGGCGCGGTCGTAGAAGTCGAGCGCGACCCCGCGAGCCACCACATCGCCGCTCCGCAGCAGGACCAGGAACGCCCGCCGGAAGTCGTCCGCGCTCTCCGCCGTTCCGAAGGCGTCGAACGCGTCCCGCGAAGCGGCGTCGTCGAAAGCGCAGTCCCAGTACCAGGAGCCGAACTCCTGGAGGAAGGTCTTCATGAACACCGCGCAGATTAGATCAGCGGGCCCCGCATCCGGCCACCCATTTCCCGCCCGGGCGAAGCCTCGTCGAACATCCCCTGCCGGCACGGCGGACCCCGTCTCCGCCCTGTCGGCCCCCCGCAACGACCCCGTCAGCATCGATGCGGCCGTGTTCGGCGTCCTCCCCGAGGGGGTGATCAAAACCTGGAGACCACGCGTTCTAGGCTTCGCTGATGACCAGCGAAGCTCTCCGTCTGACGGTTCTGGGGTCGGCGACGCCGTATCCCAGTGCGGACAACCCTTGCTCCGGCTACCTGGTGTCCGGTGGGGGCGCGCGGGTGTGGGTGGATGCGGGCAGCGGGACGCTGGGCGCGCTGCAGCGGTACGTCCGGCTGGACGAGCTCGACGCGATCTGGATCTCGCACCTGCACGCCGATCACAGCGCGGACCTCCTCACCGCCTACTACGGCCTCCTCTACGCCGACATCCGACTCGCCGCCCCGATCCCCCTGTACGGGCCGCCGGGCATCGCCGACCGGCTGGCGCACTTCCTCACCAACACCGCGACCCGCAGCCCGGTCGAATCGGCCTTCGCCGTCGAGGAGCTCCACGACGGGCACGAGGCGCGGGTCGGCGCGCTCACCCTGACCAGCCGCGCGGTGGCGCACGGCATGCCGGCCTTCGCCCTGCGCGCCGAGGCCGCGGGCCGGTCCCTGGTGTACTCCGGGGACACCGCTCCCTGCACCGGCCTGACGCGCCTGGCCGAGGGATGCGATGTGCTGCTGTGCGAGGCCGACAGCGCCGAGCCGCCCAGCGCGGGCGAACAGGTCCACCACACGCCGGAGGACGCCGGAGACACCGCGCGTGCCGCTCAGACCCGACGGCTGGTCATCACGCACGTCGGCCGTTCCCTCACCCCGCGGGAGGCGTCGGCCCGCGCCTCGACCCGCTTCGACGGCCCCATCGACCACGCCGCACCCGGCGCCGTCTTCCCGGTCGGCTGAGCCGCCGCATCACGACACCTGCTCGAACTCGGCCACGGCCTCCGCCTCGGCGGGCGCCTACGCTCCTGGAGATGCGACTCGACCTGATCACGATCGTTGTAGACGACTACGACCCGGCCATCGCGTTCTTCACGGACGTCCTCGGGTTCGACCTGGTCGAGGATTCGCCGTCGCGGACCAACGACGGACGTCCGAAACGGTGGGTGGTCGTGCGCCCGCCGGGCGCCCAGACCGGCATCCTGCTCGCCCGCGCGGACGGCGGCCGCCAGGCCGCCGCGGTCGGGAACCAGACCGCCGGACGCGTCGGGTTCTTCCTCCGCGTGGACGACTTCGACGCCGCCTTCCGGCGCATGACCGCCGCAGGAGTCGAGTTCCTCACCGCCCCGCGCAGCGAACCCTATGGACGGGTCGCGGTGTTCCTCGACATCGCCGGCAACCGGTGGGACCTGCTCGGCCCGGCTCGAAGCGCTGTGGCCGAGGGGTAGGGGGCGGCACGCAGTTTGCGGCTTCGCGTTGTGGGTGGGGTGAGGGAAGGGGAGAATCACCGCATGGGTCTGGGTTTGGCGCCGCACACGATCGTCCTCATGGTCGTCACCGCGCTCGCCGTGGTCGGCGGGCTGGTCTACGCGATGCGGCAGGAGGAGGCCGACCGGCGGGCGTGGCGGCGGGTGTCCGACGAGGTGGGGGAGATGGGGCTGCCGGAGATCCGGCGGCTGGTGCGGCAGGGGCTGGTGGCGCCGAGCCCGCAGTTCTGGCAGGTGCTCGAGGACGGGCTCGTCCGGTTCCGTCCGAGCGACCGGGACGAGGAAGTGCAGCGGCAGCGGTTGCTGCAGGAGGTGCGACTTCGGCTCATGCCCTGAAAGATCGGGCTGTTTGCCGAAGAAAAGAAAGGACCTCCCGGAAGGGAGGTCCTTTGTGATTTCGGAAGTTCATCAGTACGGCAGGAGGCGGCCGGACGGCGTCCTGAGGTCGGGCTGGCTCGGTTGACGTGGAGGCTTGGGGCGTTTGATGAGCTGCTGCCGTGCCATGGTGATCATCTCCCCCCGTAGGGCGGGCTTTAACCCGCCCATCGAGCCGGCGCCGCATTCACCTCGTACGACGCGGGCCGCGCGCGCGAGGTTCGGTGAGTGTATGCGACCACCTCTGCCCGTTCGACCGATTTTCCGGACGCACTCGCTGCAAAGAGTGATCGTGAAATGGCGGAGTGTGAATCAGGTGTGGCCGGACTCGGCCAGTTCAGGAGACGATGTCGCGGTTGCGGAAGCGGCGGAATGCGAGGGCGAACAGGACGGCGGCGTACGACACCGAGAGCGCGGTGCCCTTCGCCATGCCCGTCCATTCGATGTCGGGCTGGAGCGCGTCCATCCACGCGTACATCCAGTGGGTCGGCAGGAAGTCGCGGAGGGAGCCCAGGGCGGTGACGGCGTCCAGGATGTTGCTGACGATGACGAGCCCGACGGCGCCGCCGACCGCGCCGAGCGGGGAGTCGGTGGTCACCGACAGCAGGAACGCCAGGGCCGCCACGACGAGCTGGGCGACCAGGGAGTACGCGACGATGACCGCCATGCGCTGGAGCGCGGTGCCGACCGGGACGCTGCCGCCCGTGGGGAGTTCGACGTCGCCCCAGCCGAACGCGACGGTGCCCGCGACCAGCGACATCAGCGGCAGCGACAGGACGGCGACGACCGCGTACCCGAGCGCGACGATCAGCTTCTGCCGCAGGAGCCGGGCGCGCGGGACGGGCGCGGCGAGCAGGTAGCGCAGCGACGACCAGCCGGCCTCGCTCGCCACGGTGTCGCCGCAGAACAGCGCGACCGCGACGACGAGCAGGAACCCCGTCGAGACGAACAGGGCGAACAGGGCGAAGTTCAGCGCGCTCGCGGTCGCGACGTCCACCAGGCTCGGGACGCCGTCCGGACCGGGATCGCCGCCGATCTTGAACGCGGCCACCAGCACCCAGGGCAGGACGAGCAGGACCGCGAACGCGAACATCGTGCGGCGGCGGCGGAACTGCCGGACGGTCTCGACGCCGAGCGGCAGCGTCCGGTGCACCTGGTACGTCACGTGCTCTCCCCGATCAGTTCGATCCCTCCCCGATCAGCTCGAGGAAGGCGTCCTCGAGGCGGCGGCCCGACCCGGTGATCTCGGCGACGGGGCCCGCGGTGACGCGCCGCCCGCCCGCCATGACGACGGCGTGCGTGCACGTCTGCTCGACCTCGGCGAGCAGGTGGCTGGAGACGATCACCGTGCGGCCGGCTTCGGCGTAGCGGACGAGCACGTCGCGCATCTCGCGGATCTGCGGCGGGTCGAGGCCGTTGGTGGGTTCGTCGAGGACGAGCAGGTCGGGGAGGCCGAGCATGGCCTGGGCGATCGCGAGCCGCTGCCGCATGCCCTGCGAGTACGTGCGGACGGCGCGGTCGAGGGCGGGGCCGAGCGCGGCGATCTCGAGCGCCTCGTCCATGTGCGCCTCGGCGCGGGGGCGTCCGGTGGCGCGCCAGTACAGGTCGAGGTTGTCGCGGCCGGACAGGTGCGGCAGGAAGCCGGGGCCCTCGACGAACGAGCCGAGCCGGGCGAGGACGGGCGCGCCGGGGGTGACGCGCTGCCCGAAGATGCGGATCTCGCCCGCGTCCGGGTGGATCAGGCCCATCAGCATGCGGAGGGTCGTGGTCTTCCCGGCGCCGTTCGGCCCGAGCAGGCCGAGGACCTGGCCCTTCTCGACGCGGAAGGAGAGGTCGGAGACGGCGAGATGCCCGTTCTTGTACTTCTTCGTCAGCCCGGTGATCTCCAGCGGGACGTCGCCGTCGCCGGTGTCGGCGGGCGTGCGGCGCCGGACGAGGAGGCCCGCGGCGACGGCCAGGGCGGCGAGGGGCAGCGCCCAGACCCAGACGGGCGGCGGGCTGGACGCGGTCGACAGCGCCGGGACGGCCGGGACGGTGAGCGGCGACGCCGCCCGCACCGTGAAGGACGCCGCCTCGGGCGGGGTCGCGAACCCCATGTCCGTGGTCGAGACGACGAGCCGCAGCCGGTGGCCGCGGTCGAACCGGTGGTCCATCGCGGGGAGCGCGACGGTGACGTCCTCGCCGTCCGGGGCGCGGAACGGCGCGGCGAGGCGGCGGGCGGGGGCGGCGCGGCCGTCCGGGGCGACGTCGTAGAGCTTGGCGAACAGCGGGACGTCGTCGCCGCCGCTCACCCGGAGCCGGACGGACGCGGCGCCGGTGAGGTGGACGGGACGGTCCAGCGGTGCGGTGTCGAACGTCGCGGACTGGCCGGGCGGGTCGGTGAGCCCGCCGCCGCCGAGGGCGCCGAGGTCGAGCCCGCCGCCGAGCGAGCCGATGCCGGGCAGGGCGGAGATGCCCGCGGGGACGCCGCCCGCGGGGCGGTGGACGGTCTGCTCGCGGCCTTCGAGGGGGAGGGCGCGGGGCGCGCCCGACAGGCCCGGGTACTCGGGCGCGGCGGCCTCCTCGACCACGACCTCGCCGGTGGAGGAGTCGAGGCCGCCGGAGCGCGTGACCGTCAAGCCGGGGAGGCCGGGGGTGTCGGCGCCCTTGAGGCGGGCGTCGAAGAAGTCGCGGACGAGGCCCCGGACGCGTTCGGTCTCCTCGGGGCCGCCGTCGTGGCCGCCGCGGTACCAGACGACGGAGACGGGCGCGCCGTTGCGGGCGATGGCGCGGGCGTTGGCGTCGGCGTGCGCCAGCGGGAACAGCGAGTCGGACTGCCCCTGGACGAGCAGGGCGGGGACGTCGATGCGGTCGGCGACGGCGGACGGGCTGGACCGCCGCAGGGTCGCGAGGGCCTCGTCGGTGGGCCGTCCGGTCTCGGCGACCTCCTCGAACATCGCGCACAGGGACGGGAGGAACCGGCCGCAGGCCGTCCCGTCCGCGCCGTTGGCGAAGAACAGCCCGGCCCACAGCTTCTTGTAGACGCCGTTCGCGGGGCCCGCGCCGGACGCGTCGGGGAACAGCGCGTCGTCGAGGCCGTGCCAGGTGATCTGCGGGGCGATGGCGTCGACGCGGTCGTCGTACGCGGCGGTGAGCAGGGAGATCGCGCCGCCGTAGGACGGTCCGGCGACGCCGAGGCGCGGGTCGCCGGGGCCGTCGAGCCGGACTTCGGGGCGGGCGGCGAGCCAGTCGACGAGCTGCCGCGCGTCCTTGACCTCGTAGTCGGGCGAGTTGAGGGCGATCTCCCCGGTGGACGCGCCGAACCCGCGCGCGGACCAGGTGAGGACGGCGTACCCGTCCTCCGCGAGGGCGCGGGCTTCGCCCGCCATGTCCTGCTTGGTGCCGCCGAAGCCGTGCGCCAGCATGATCGCGGGAACGCGGCCGGTGCGCGCGGGCGTGAAGAACGAGACGTCGAGGGTGACGCGCTGGTCGTCGCGGGGGCCGTCCAGGACGGCGACGCGCCGTTCGAGGACGCGCACGTCCGGTGCGGTGTCGGCGGTGACGCCCCAGAGCGCGCCCGTGCCGGCGAGCGCGACCGCGGCTCCGGCCGCCGTCCAGCGCGCGGCCCGTCCGGTCCCGTTCCAGCGCTCGCGGAGCCGTCCCCCCAGCTTCATGTCGGCAACCCTACGGGCGCGGGGCCGCCGGGCGCTCCGCCCGGCGGCCGATCCGTGCTGCGCCCGCCGCGGTACGCGGCCGTCCGCCCGTCCGACCCGGGGACGATCCCGGCCGGTCAGGGGGCGAGGGCGGCGGTGAACATGGCGGTGAGGCGGTCGGTGAGCTCGTCGGGGTCGGCCTCGCGGAGGTCGTTGAGGCCGAAGAGGCGCCGGACGGGCCCGCCGCCCATCAGGATCGTGGACGCGAGCATCGCGCGCGCACGCGGGTTGGGGCCGTCCAACTGCTCCACCATCGGCTCGACGATGGCGTCCTCGAGGTAGCGCAGGAGGCTCTGCTTGACCTCGGGGTGCCCGGCGGAGCGGTCGAGCAGCCGGGACACCGACGTGATCGAGCGGTGCTCGACCTGGTGGGCGAAGTACTCGGCGAGCCGCCGGGGGAGGCCCTCGGGCCCGCCCGCGATGACGCCGCGCAGCACCGACTCCCCGGACAGCACCTCGGCGAACAGGTCGGCCTTCGAGCCGAAGTAGCGGTGGACGAGCGCGGTGTTCGCGTCCGCCTCGGCGGCGATCATGCGGATGGTGACGCCGCCGTAGCCGTGCTGGCCGAACAGGTCGCGCGCCGCGTCCAGGATGCGCCGCCGGGTGGCTTCCCGGTCGCGCTTGCGGACGGCCGGACGTGCGTCGCCGCCGACCCCGGCGGGACCGTCGACCTGTATCGCCTCCATCACATCAGTATCCCTCGAGTTGCAAGTAAACAGGCGTCTACATAGGATACATGCTAAGCACAGATAATTGGGTTCCATGGGGGCAGAGTGGTTCGAGGGAGCGCGGCTACGGCCGAGCCTGAGCAAGAGATCCCGCAGTACACGCACCGTCAGGTCCTGAAGATCCTGTCCGGCCTGATGATGGCGATGCTGACCGCGATGATCTCCACATCGGTCATCAGCACCGCGCTGCCGACGATCGTCGGAGACCTCGGCGGCCAGGACAAGCTCGCCTGGGTCGCCAGCGCCGCGCTGCTGACGATGACCGCCTCGACGCCGCTGTGGGGCAAGCTGTCGGACGTCTTCGGCCGCAAGCTCGTCTTCCAGACGGCGCTGCTCATCTTCGTCCTCGCCTCGGTGGGCGCCGGGATGTCGCAGAACATCGGCCAGCTCATCGTCACCCGCGGCCTCCAGGGCCTCGGCGTCGGCGGCCTGTCCGCGCTGGCGCAGGTCATCCTCGGGGACGTCGTCGAGCCGCGGCAGCGCGGCCGCTACGCCGGGTACATGGGGGCGGTGTTCGGCGTCGCGACGGTCGCCGGGCCGCTGCTCGGCGGGTTCATCGTCGACGCGGGCGCCCTCGGCTGGCGCTGGTGCTTCTACGTGTGCGTCCCGCTCGCGGTCGTCGCGTTCATCGTCATCCAGAAGGTCCTCAAGCTGCCGAAGACGCGCAGCGACACGAGCATCGACGTCTTCGGCGGCATCACCATCACCGGCGCCGCCGCCGCGCTGATGTTCCTGCTGTCCATGGGCGGCGACCAGTTCGCGTGGAACTCCACCTGGACGTACGTGCTGATCGGCGTCACGCTCGTCCTGACCGCCCTCGCGGTCGTCGCCGAGCGCCACGCCCGCGACCCGATCCTGCCGCCCCGGCTCTTCCGGGACCGGACGTTCGTGCTGGCGAGCATCGGCCTGCTGTGCATGGCCGTCGCCATGTTCGGCGCGATGATCTACATGCCGCAGTACCTGCAGATCGTCAAGGGGATGAGCCCCACGGCGTCCGGCCTGATGACGCTGCCGCTGGTCGTCGGCATGCTGGTCACCTCGACCGTCTCCGGCCAGCTCGTCACCCGCACCGGCCGCTACAAGATCTACCCGGTGGCCGGGATGGTGTTCGTCGCGGGCGCCCTCTACCTGCTGTCGCGCCTGCACGTCGACTCGTCCAGGACCGAGATCGGCATCGGCCTCGCGCTGCTCGGCGTCGGGCTCGGGCTGACCCTGCAGATCCTGATCCTCGCCGCGCAGAACTCCGCCGCCCGCACCGACCTGGCGTCCACCACGTCCGGGCTGTCGTTCTTCCGCAACCTGGGCGGCGCGATGGGCGTCGCCGCGTTCGGGTCGATCCTCACCAACCGGCTCGCCGACGAGATGGCCGAGGGCGCCCGAGCCGCGGGCATCGCGCTGCCCGCGGGCGGCGACGGCGGGCTCGGCTCGCCCGACCAGATCGCGGCGCTGCCCGAGCCGATCAAGCACATCGTGCTGACCGCGTTCAACAACGCCATCGAGACCGTCTTCCTCATCGGCGTCCCGGTCGCCGTCCTCGGGTTCCTCGTCGTCCTCGGGCTCAAGGAGCTGCCGCTGCGCGGCGGCCCCGCCGCGCCGGCGCAGCCCGCCGCCGGGGGCCCGCAGGGCGGCGCGGCCGCCGCGGACGCCGTCCGTCCGGTGGCCGCGGCGGGACGGCACGAGCGGCCCGCGCCCGTCCCGGCGGACGACCAGGAGCTCGTGGGCGCGGGCGCCGTCCCGTACGGGCACGCGGCGTCGGTCAACGAGATGTCGCACAACGGCTTCGGCACCCCCGGCGGCGACCCCGCGCCGCGCTCCGCGGGCGACTCCGCTGGCGACTCCGCGGGCCCCGGCGCGGCCGAACCGGCCCCGCGGGCGGTGCCGCGGGGCGAACCCGGCGGCGTCCCGGTCCGGGGCGTGGTCCGGACGTCCGACGGCGCGCCCGTCCCGTCCGCCGCGCTCACCCTGATCGGCGTGGACGGCCACCAGCTCGCGCGCGCGCTGACCCTCGCCGACGGACGGTACGCGCTCCCCACGCCCGGACCCGGCACGTACGTGCTGATCGCGGCGACCGGGGAGCACGAGCCGCAGGCCGCGACGCTCGTCGTCGGCGACCGGCCGGTCGAGTTCGACCTCCTCCTGGCGGGCAACGGGGGCCTCGCCGGGACGGTCCGCGGCGCCGACGGGCTCGCCGTGCCGAACGCGATGGTCGTCGTCACCGACGTCCGCGGCGAGGTCGTCGGCACCGGGCGGACCGGCCCCGACGGGCGGTACGCGTTCGCCGACATCGTCTCCGGGACCTACACGCTCGCCGTGAGCGCCGCCGCGCACCGCCCGGTCGCGCTGCCCGTCGAGGTCGGCGGCAGCGGGCAGACCACCCAGGACGTCGAGATGCCGCCCGGGGCCCGGGTGCGGGGGACCGTCCGGAACGAGGCGGGCGAGCCCGTCGCGGACGCCCGTGTCACGATGGTCGACGCGGCCGGCAACGTCGTCGCGATGATGATCACCGGGCCGGACGGGGAGTACGCGTTCGCCGACCTGACCGGCGGGCAGTACACCGTCATCGCGTCCGGCTACCCGCCGGTGGCCACCGCGCTGTCCCTGGCGGGCGGCGGCGGGGGCGAGCACGATCTCACGCTCGGCCACCCGGACGAGTGACCGACACGCCCGGACGAACCGGGACCAACGAGCACGAGGCTGGTCAATGGACGTGAGTCGAGGTCTGCGCGGCACCGTGCGGACGAAGGACGGCTGGGCGGTGCGGCACGCGATCGTCACCGTGACCGACCTGGCCGGGAACCAGGTGGCGCGGGAGCAGACCGGGGAGGACGGCGTGCTCGCCGCCGGCCCGCTGCCCGCCGGCACCTACACGGTGATCGTGACGGCGATGGGCTTCCAGCCCGCCGCCGCCACCCTCATCGTGACCCGGTCGGGCACCGCCGACATCGGCCGGATCGCGCTCGCCCGCGCCGGCGGCACCGAGCTGCCGCCGCCCGGCCCGTGGACGATCGACCCCGCGCACTCGAGCGTCGGCGCCGTCGCGCAGCACCTCGGGCTGTCGAGCGTCCGCGGCCGGTTCGGCGTCTTCGAGGGCCGCGTCGACGTCGCCGAACCCGTCGAGGCGTCCCGCGTGACCGCCCGCATCGACGCGTCGTCCATCGACACCGGCAACAAGCTCCGCGACGACCACCTGCGCTCCGCCGACTTCCTCCACGTCGACGAGCACCCGGTCATCGACTACGCCGGCGACCGCGTCACCGCCGCGGGCGCCGACCGCTGGACCGTCCACGGGCACCTCACCCTCAACGGGCGCACCCGGCCGGTCGACCTCGACCTCGCCTACCTCGGGACGGGCGCCGACCCGTGGGGCGGCGTCCGCGCCGCGTTCCGCGCGACCGCCGAACTCCGCCGCCGCGACTTCGGCATCCGCTACAACGAGCTGCTGGAGGCCGGCATCGCGATGGTCGGCGAGAGCCTCCGCGTCGAGCTGGAGATCCAGGCCGTCCAGGGCACCGAACTCCCGCAGACCTAGCGGCCCCGCAGGTCCCGCACGAGCCGCACCGCCGACGCGCGGTCCTGCGCGCCCGTCACGATGATGTTGCCGTCGGTGATCTCCATGTCGACCCGCGGCAGGGTGACGATCTCGTCGCGGACCACGAACGCCAGGTCGCGCCCCACCGTCGAGCGCGTGAGGTCGGCGAACGCGTTCCGGTCGGCGGGCCGCAGCGTCAGCGCCACGTCGTACCCGCCCTGCCGCACCCGCGACCGCTGCACGTGCAGTTCGGCCACCTCGTGGATCGCGAGCCCCTGCTCCAGCCGGTAGCAGGTGGCCCCGCTCGCCGACTGCCCGGTGATGCCGCGCGTCCCGGCCGCGCACTGCCCCGGCGTCGCCTGCGTGACCGGGTAGATGTGCAGCGGATCGGCCAGCGGCACCGGGCGCGTCCGCATCGACGCCGCGATCAGCCCGCCGGTCACGGCCACCGCCGCGATCAGCAGGCCCAGCGTCAGCACCATGACCAGCAGCGCCGACCGGTGCCGGTCGGCCGCCCGCACCTGCGGCGACTCCCGCCGCGCCGGACCGGGCCGCAGCGCCGCCCGGCTCCGCTTCGCGTCCGCCGCCGCGCGCCGCCGCTCCGCCGCGCGCGCCCGCCGCCGCCCGTCCGCGGCCCCCTTCCGGCCCGCCGGGCGCGGCGGCACCGGATGCCGCCACGGCTCCTCCGGCCCCGGCCGCCCCCAGCTTTCCTGCCCGAGCGCCTCCACCGGATCGGTCCACGCGTGCTCGCGCCACCCGCGACCGCCGCCCACCGCCCCGTCCCCGTGCCGGGACTCTTCTGCGCGCGTGCCAGGCG
>NZ_QHJN01000016.1:0-80718 GCF_003947565.1 Actinomadura sp. WAC 06369
CTCCCCAGGAGTCCTTCCGCACCGACCCGATCGTCTCAGGCGGGTGCGACGTTCCGGCCGCACGGGCGGAACCGAGCCCGCGGAGCGCGGCTAGCGCCCGGAACGTCGCACCCGCCTGAGACGATCGGGTCGGTGCGGAAGGACTCCTGGGGAGGCTGCGGATGGCGGACGGCACGGGTGCGCGCGAGCGGGCCGGACGGCCCGAGGAGCTGAGCCGGTTCGTCGTGGAACGGCTGAACGCGGGCGACGTGGACGGGCTGGTGGCGCTGTACGAGCCGGACGCGGTGCTCGCCCTGCCCGGCGGTGGCGTGGCCACCGGGCACGCCGAGATCCGGCGGGCGTACGAGCGGCTCGTCGCGGACGGGCCCGTGTTCGCGCCCGGAGAGCAGCGGCCCACCCTCCGGCGGGGCGACCTGGCGCTGACGTCGGTGCGGCTGCCGGACGGCGGGGCCACCGCCGAGGTCGCCCGGCGGCAGCCGGACGGCACCTGGCTGTGGGTCATGGACCAGCCGCGGGTCGTGTGACGCGGCGGGTCAGTCCATGACGGGGGCGACGGCGCGGACGGTGTCGATCGTGTCGGCCTCGCCCGCGGACTTGTCGGGGCGGTAGCGGAGCACGCGGGCGAAGCGGAGCGCGATGCCGCCGGGGTAGCGGGTGCTGTGCTGGACGCCGTCGAACGCGATCTCGACGACGAGTTCGGGACGGACGTGCACCGTCCAGTCGTCCTCGCGGACGGCGAGCTCCCGCAGCGTGCGCGTCTGCCAGGCGAGGAGTTCGTCCGTCAGGCCCTTGAAGGTCTTGCCGAGCATGACGAACCCGCCGGACTCGGGGTCGCGCGCGCCGAGGTGCAGGTTCGACAGCAGCCCGCTGCGGCGGCCGTGCCCCCACTCGGCGGCGAGGACGACGAGGTCGAGCGTGTGGCGGGGCTTGACCTTGATCCAGCCGGCGCCGCGGCGGCCCGCCGTGTAGGGGGTGTCGAGGGACTTGACGACGACGCCCTCGTGGCCGCGCGCGACGGCCTCGTCGAACACCGCCTTCGCCGCCGCCGGGTCGCCGGTGACGAGCCGGGGCATCCGCAGGTGCTCGGGGACGATCCGGGCGAGCGCGGCGCCGCGTTCGGCGCCGGGCGCGTCGAGCAGGTCGGCGCCGTCCAGGTGCAGGACGTCGAACAGGTACAGGGTGAGCGGGACGGGTTCGGTGTCCTTCGCGGTGCGGGTGGCGGTGCGGGCGCCGGTCACCTGGAACGGGTGCGGGCGCCCGTCGGGCCGCAGCGCGATCAGCTCGCCGTCGAGGACCGCGTCGCGCACCGGCAGCTCCCGGACGGCCGCGACGACCTCGGGGAGCCGCTCGGTGATGTCGTCGAGCGTCCGGGTGAACACGCGCACCGCGCCGCCCGACACGTGCACCTGCGCGCGGACGCCGTCGAGCTTCCACTCCACGGCGACCTCCGCGGCGGCCTCCGCGGCGAGCTTGCCGAACGCGTCGTCGATGGACGGCGCCGCCGCGGCGAGCATCGGCTTCACCGGACGCCCGACCTCGAGCGTGAAGGCCCGCAGCCCCGCGGCGCCGTCGGCGAGCGCGGCGGCCGCGACCGGGCCGAGCGCGCCGCGCAGCATGAACGCCCGCCGGACGTCCGCCGCCGGCACGCCCGCGGCGGCCGCGATCGCCTCGGCCATCAGGCCGTCCAGCGCGCCCTGCCGCAGCTCCCCGGACAGCAGCCGGACGAGGAAGTCCTGCTCGCCGCGCGTGGCGCGGCCCATCAGCCCGGCGACGAGCTCGCGGCGGCGGGCGACCGACCCCTTGCCGGACACGGCGCCGATCTCGGTGAACGCCGCGTCGACCTCCGCGACCGTCAGCTCCGGGGCGTCCGCGGGCGGCGGGAGGTCGCGCAGGGACGCGTAGCCCACGCCGATCTGCCGCTGCGGCAGTTCCCCGGACAGGTAGGCCACGACGACCGGCGCCTCCCGCGCCCCCGCCCGGCCGAGGCACTCGGCGAGCGCGGCGACTTTGGCCTTGCGCCCGGAGGTCTCGGCGACGACGGCCGACGTCCGGGCGACCTCGATGATCCGCACGCTTCCCATTGTGACCGGGCGGTCTGACAAAACGATCGGCCGGGGGACCTGGTCAGTCCGGGCGTCCCTGACTACGTTGACGAACGTGGGGAGATCGGGCGCGGACGCGGCGAGCCGGGAGGGCGCGGGCCTTCCGCGGCCGCCCGAGCCGTTCGAGCGGGTGTACTCGGCGCCCGATCCGCCGTCGCCGTCCCGCCGTCCGGGCCTGCTGGCGGTGCTGGCGGTCGCGGTGGTGTTGGGCGCCGCGGGCGGCGGGGTGCTGCTGCTGCGGTCGGGGGAGGAGCCCGCCCCCCGGACGGCCGCGCCGTCGCCGACCGGCCCGGCCTCGGCCGCCCCCTCGCCGGCGGAGCCCGCCCCGGCGGAGCCGATCGCGGCGCTGCCCGAACCGTGCGGGATGGTGACCGACGAGACCGTCCGGCGGACGGTCCCGGACGCGCGGCAGCGGGACAGCGCGAACTCGACGCTCACCACGTGCACGTACTCGTCGACCGGTTCGGCGTTCCGCTGGCTGCGGGTGGAGGCGCACCTGTACGCGCCCGCGAACACGGCCACGCCGGTGGAGGACGCGCGGCGGTCCTTCGACGCGCAGTGGCGGCAGGCGCACGAGGCGCCGCTCGTCCGGACGGTGACGCTGGAGCGGCAGCCGGGCCTCGGCGACGAGGCGTACCGGTGGTTCAAGAGCGACGAGGGGCAGCCGACGGTCGTCGGGCAGGTGACCGCGCGGACCCGGAACGCAGTGATCACGGTCAGCTACAGCGAGCGCGGCGAGAGTGCCGCGCAAGAACGGCGATGCCTCGACGCGGCGGCCGCCGTGGCGCGAGAAGTTCTCACGTCTCTACAATTCTGACCTGAATCGGCCGATCATGGCATATTTACTGTCAGTACCTTCTAGGGTGTGGGGGTAAAGGGGAGGGAGTTCGCCGGTCGAGTCCCCGGTCGGGGCGCGATCGGCGGGCGTGCGATGCCTTCGGGGAGGAGGAGGTCGACGACGTGGCCGGGCCATCGGACGGAGTTTCCTGGGTGTGAACCCCAGGTCGGCAACATGTTCTCGTCGAAGGGCCGCGGAGTGGACTCCACTCCGCGGCCCTTTCCGTTGCCGGAGCCGGACCATTGCACGCGATTAGAGTGCCATTCGGTAATGTCATGCTCGACATCGAGATAAATGGCACTCCTCAACGGGTTCCCGTTATCGGTGCAAGCAGTCCAGCGCGCTCCCAGACGCCGCGGGCGCGGCCGTCCAGGAAACCGACCTCGTCTAAGAAACCGGTGCACTTGCGGAACGCCCACGTCAGCGTCGCCCGCCGGTGGGCGCTCCGCGCGGCCGCCCGCTTCGCGGCCTTCGGGTCCAGCCCCACGGCCTCGTAGCACGACGGATGGATCACCTGGGACGCCATGAACCGGGTCGCCCGCGCCAGCCCGTAGGCGGCGGCGCGCCGCCGCGCCGGGGCGGCCCGCGCGACCAGCCGCTTCAGCTCCTCCCGCGCGTACTTGATGTGCCGGGCCTCCTCGATGACGTGGATCCGCGTCACCTGCCGGACCATCGGCTGGACGTCCTCGTCGGGGAACGTCAGCCGCTGGAAGGCGTCGGTGAACTCCTCGACGACGAGCGTCCCGGCGAACATCGGCATCGGGTCGTACACGACGCCGAGCAGCTTCGCCGCCTGGAACTCGACAGCCCGCGGACGGTGCGTGCGCAGCCCGCACGTCCGCACCATGCGGGCGAACATCGTGGAGTGCCGGCACTCGTCGGCGATCTCCGTCAGCGCGTACGCGACGTGCTCGCTGTCGTACCGCTTCCGGTACGCGTGCATGACGAGCGACTGCATCAGCAGCATCTCCGACCAGATGCCGAACGAGGCGATGCTGCACACCTCGTGCTTCGACAGCTCGACCCGCCGCCGGTGGCTCATGGCGTCCCACAGCGGGGTCTCGTAGAGCGACACGAGCTGCGGCGGCATGTAGAAGACGTCGGGGTCCTGGGGGGCGTCCCAGTCGACGTCCGCCTCGGGGTCGAAGGAGTGCTTGCGGGACGTCCGCAGGAGGCGTTCGGCCACGACCTCGCGGTCGGTCAGCTCCAGCGTGTGGTCGCCGTCCCGGCACCGGATCCGCGCGGTCCGGTTCCGGGCACGGTCTTGCTGGACGAGGGCTTCGGGGGGCATGGGTCCGGCTCCTCTCACCGGGGCGGGGGTCGTTCGAAGCAGGGGGCGTCCCCCCGCGTCCCGGGTGCGCGGTGCGAGCGGACGGCCGCCGCGGCCGCCGTGCCCGCGCCTACCGGGGGGCGGGGATGCGGGCGATGAGGCGCATGGCTCCCGGCGAGAGCCGGGAGAGGGTGTGCAGGAGGTGGCCCTCGAAGTTGATCGGGACGACGGCGCGGTTCTTGATGATCGCTTCGACGACCCGTTCGGCGACCTTCTCGGGCGGGTAGTTGCGCAGCCGCATGGCCCGCTGGGTGCGCTCCTTCAGGCGCGCCTGCTCGGCGGCGGTGCCGCCGACGACGATGCCGTTCCGGACGATGCCGGTGCTGGCGAACCCGGGGCAGATGGCGCTGACCCCGATGCGGTGCCCGGCGAGCTCGGCCCGCAGGCTCTGGGTGAGCATGAGGACCGCCGACTTCGTGGTGGAGTAGGCGGGCACGGCGCGGGACGGCGCGAACGCGGCGGCGGACGCGATGTTGACGATGTGGCCGCCGAAGTTCGGCTTGTCGGGCTTGTTGGGCAGCGCCTCGACGCGGTCGACCATCTGCTTGCCGAACAGGCGGGAGCCGTGGATCACGCCCCACAGGTTGACGCCGAGGATGCGCTCCCAGTCCTCGGTGCCGGTGTCCATGAAGGGGCCGCTGACGATGATGCCCGCGTTGTTCACGACGATGTCGGGGACGCGGTGGGTGTCCTTCACCTCGGCGGCGAACGCCTCCATCGCGGCCCGGTCGGAGACGTCGACCTCGTACGACGCGCCGCCGGAGCCGAGCGTCTTGGCCAGTTCGACCGTCCGCTCGGCGGCGGGCAGGTCGATGTCGGCCGCGATCACCGTGGCGCCCCGCTCGGCGAGGGCGAGCGTGATCGCCCGGCCGAACCCGCTGCCGGCTCCGGTGACGACGGCGAGCGCGCCGTCGAAGTGCGCGAGGGGCATGCCAACCTCCGTGAACAACGTCCCGATGAGTGGGCTCTAAGGTACTCAGCCGGAGGACGCCTCCGCGATGACGGTGTCGACCTCGGCTTTGCGGGCGGCCTCCTCGGCGGCGAAGCGTTCGCCGTCGAGCCGGTCCGCGATCTCCTCGTCCTGGTTCATCAGGGCGTCGAGATCGGCCTTCCCCATCTCGAGGACGCCCATGTCGTCGTAGGTCTTCCGGATGCGCTCGCTCCACAGCCCGATGTCCTTGACGCACGGGACGATCCGGCTGAACAGCATGCTCTGGAACATCCGCATGTACGGCGAGTTCTCGATCATCTCGTCGATCTCGGCCGGCGGGATCCCGATGTTCTCCCAGACCTCGCGGCCCCGGATGCGGTCGCGCATGAGGTGGCAGCCCTCGATGACGAAGTCCTCGCGCTCGCGGAGTTCGGCGGGGGAGAGCTGCTTGTAGTAGTCGCGGAGGGCGAGCCGCCCGAACGCGACGTGCCGCGCCTCGTCCTGCATGACGTAGGCGAGGATCTGCTTCGGCAGCGGCTTGGTGGTGACGTCGCGCATGACGCCGAACGCGGCGAGCGCGAGGCCCTCGATGAGCACCTGCATGCCGAGGTAGGGCATGTCCCAGCGGGAGTCGGCGAGGGTGTCGTCGAGGAGTTCCTGGAGCTTGGTGTTGATGGGGTAGACGAGGCCGATCTTCTCCTGGAGGAACTTGGAGAAGAGCTCGACGTGGCGGGCCTCGTCCATCGCCTGGGTGGCGGAGTAGAACTTGGAGTCCAGGTCCGGGACGGACTCGACGATGCGGGCGGCGGTGACCATCGCGCCCTGCTCGCCGTGCACGAACTGGGAGAACTGCCAGGACGCCGAGTGCCTGCGCAGCTCGCCGCGGTCCTTCTCCGACATCCTGTCCCAGTGCTTCGTCCCGTAGACGGCGAGCGACTGGTCGGGGACGCCGAGGACGTCGTGCGGATCGACCTCCAGGTCCCAGTCGATGCGCTTGGCGGAGTCCCACTGCTTGTCCTTGCCCTTCTGGTACAGGGCGAGGAGCCGGTCGCGACCGTCGTCGTACTCCCACGTGAACCTGGTGTCTCCGGTGATGGGGACGTTCCAGGTGGACGTGTCGACGGGCGAGGTGTAGAGATCATGGGTCGACATCGGCGTTCCCCCTCGAGGACGCAACGTACGACGTACGTCCGACGTACACTGTACGTACCGTGACACGGCCCACAGTGGCTGTCAATAGACGATGGGACGGGCGGCGAACGTGACCTCCGACACTCCCGAGCGCCCGGCGCCCGAACGGCGTCCGGCCCTCAACCGGGGACGGATCGTGCGCGCGGCGATCGGGCTCATCGAGCGGGAGGGCGCGGACGCCCTGTCGATGCGGCGGGTCGCGGCCGAGCTCGACGTCGCCGTGATGTCGCTCTACAACCACGTCCCCAACAAGAACGCCCTGCTGGAGGGCGTCGCCGAGCACGTCGTGGCCGGGATGGAACTGGACGACGACCCGTCCGCCCCCTGGCAGGACCGTGCGCGCGCGCTGGTGCGCGCCTTCCGGACGGTCGCGCACGAGTACCCGCGCTGCATGACGGTCGTCCTGACGCGGAAGTTCGACACCACGATCGGGCTGCGGCCCGCCGAGCGCGCCCTCGCGCTGGCCGAGGCGGCCGGGTTCGACGGCGCGACGGCCGTGCGGATCACGCGGGCGCTGATGGCGTACGCGCTCGGCACGCAGATGCGCGAGATCGGCTTCGGCAAGTGGCTGCACCACCTCGACACGAGCCCGGCCGCCGACTTCGCCCGGCTGGACCCCGGTGAGTTCCCGCACGTCATCGCGCTCGCGGGCGAGCTGTCCCGGCACGACCCGGAAGCCGACTTCGAATTCGGCCTCGACCTGCTGATCGCCGCCCTGGAGTCGCTGCCCCGCGCCCGTCCGGCGCGGTAGCCGGTCGGCGCGGTAGCCGGTCGGCGGGGCGGCCGGTCGGCGGGTCAGCGGGTTTTCGGGGGCTCGGGGATGTACGGGCTCAGCCCGCTCCAGCAGAAGTCGGTCATGTAGCGCGCGGCGTCCTCGGCTGTCACGTCGGGCCGGCCGGTCTGCCACTGCGCGAGCCGCTCGCTCGCGCCCATGATGATCTGCGTGTAGGCCGCGACGACGTCGGCGGGGGCCTCCGGGACGAACGTGGTGAGGACGCCCGCGATCAGCCCGCTCTGCTGCGCGCGCGCCTCGTCGAGGGCTTTCATGGTCTCGGGCGGGCCGATCGGCTCGCGCAGGATCATGGCGAAGGACGCGCTGTGCGACTCGACGAACCCGAAGTAGGCGACCATGCCGCGCCACAGGATGTCGGCGGGGTCGGTCGCCTGGGCCATGGCCTTCTGCGTGACCTCGAACAGCTCGGTCTTGGAGCGGCGCATGCAGGCGAGCAGCAGGCCGTCCTTGGAGCCGAAGTGCTCGTAGAGCATCGGCTTGGAGACGCCGCAGCGGTCGGCGATCTCGTCCATCGAGGTGGCCTGGTAGCCGCGTTCGCCGAACACCTGCTCCGCGACGTCCAGCATCTGCCGCCGGCGCTCGGCACGGGACATCCGGCGTCGGTGGGGCGGTGTGGCGGCACTCACAGGGAAATCCTATCTGTTGGACCTACCGTCAGTAAGCTACTGCCGGTAACTTACCGGGAGTAGGTAACGGGAGAGGACGGTTATGAGCGAGCGCGCACCGGCGATCGTCATCATCGGCTCCGGATTCGCGGGGCTCGGCATGGCGATCGGCCTCAAGAAGGCCGGATTCCACGACTTCGTCATCCTGGAGAAGAGCGAAGCCCTCGGCGGCACGTGGCACGACAACACCTACCCCGGGTGCGCCTGCGACGTCCCCTCGCACATGTACTCCTTCTCGTTCGAGCTCAACCCCGGCTGGTCGCGGATGTTCGCGCCGCAGCCGGAGATCCGCTCGTACATGGAGCGGACGGCCGACAAGCACCGGGTGCGCGAGCACATCCGGTTCGGCGCGGCCGTCGAGAGCATGGAGTACGACGACGCGGCCAAGCGCTGGAACGTGGCGCTCGCCGGCGGGACGGTCCTCACGCCGAAGGCGGTCGTGTCCGGCATCGGCGCCCTGCACATCCCGTCCTTCCCCGACCTGCCCGGCATCGAGCGCTTCCAGGGCACCGCGTTCCACTCCGCCGAGTGGGACCACTCCTACGACCTCGCCGGCAAGCGCGTCGCCGTCATCGGGACGGGCGCGTCCGCGGTCCAGTTCGTCCCGCGGATCGCGAAGGAGGTCGAGCACCTCGCGCTGTTCCAGCGGACGCCGCCGTGGATCCAGCCGAAGCCCGACCGGGAGATCCCGGCGGCCGTCCGCACGGCGTTCGAGAAGGTGCCGGGCGCGGCCCGCGGGTTCCGCAACGGCATCTACTGGGCGCTGGAGGCCCGCGCCGTCGGCTTCACCATCGACCCGCGGCTGTCGGGCCCGATGGAGTGGCTCGCCCGCCGGCACCTGAAGCGGCAGATCCCCGACCCCGCGCTGCGCGCCAAGGTGACGCCCGACTACACGATCGGCTGCAAGCGGGTGCTGCTGTCCAACGACTACTATCCCGCGCTGACGAGGCCGAACGTGGAGGTCGAGACGTCCGAGATCGCGGAGGTGCGGGAGCACTCGATCGTCACGCGGGACGGCCGCGAGTACGAGGTCGACTGCATCATCTACGGCACCGGCTTCAAGGTGACCGACGCGCTCGCCGAGCTGCGGGTGACCGGGCGCGGCGGCGTCAAGCTCCAGGAGCTGTGGGCGGACGGCATCGAGGCGCACCGCGGCACGACGATCCCGGGCCTGCCGAACTTCTTCATGCTGCTCGGCCCGAACACCGGCCTCGGGCACAACTCGGTCGTCTTCATGATCGAGGTGCAGATCCGGCACGTGCTGAGCTGCCTGCGGATGCTCCAGGAGAGCGGCGCGGACGCGATCGAGCCGAAGCCGGAGGCCGCGCGCCGGTTCAACGACCGGCTGCACCGGCGGCTGCGCAAGGCCGTCTGGAGCGACGGCGGGTGCCAGAGCTGGTACCTGGACGACCAGGGCGTCAACCGCACGCTCTGGCCGGGGCACACGTTCGAGTTCTGGGCGAGCGGCCGCAAGGCGCGGCCGGAGGAGTACACCCTCTTCCCGTGACCCGGGGCGGGCCGGGGCGGCGGGGGCCGCTCCGGCCCCCGCCCGCGCGGTCATTTCTCGGGGGCGAACATCGGCCGGTACCCGGCGATGAGCTGCCGGATCACCGGACGCTGCTGGGCCGGCGTCCGGCCGCGCAGCCCGTGGATCGGGTCCAGGCCGTCGTAGTAGGGGGCCAGCGCGAGGAACGGCAGCAGCGACAGGATCGTCGTGGCGAGGACCTCGAGGTCGGCGTCCGCGCGGATCTGCCCCCGCTCCTGCCACAGCTGCAGCGTCGGGTGGATGACCTGCAGGTAGTGCTGGTTGGCGGTGTCGCGGACGACGGACCGGACGGCGTTGTCGAGCTCGAAGTTCGTCGCCGCGGTGACGCCGCGCTCGAGCGGGTGCGCCTCCATGTACTCCGACCAGTCGCACATGACGTCGAACAGCCACTCGTCGAACTGCTGGTCGAAGTCGATGGCCGCCATGCGGCGCTCCATCTCCTCGCGGATGCGCCGGGACGCCTCGTCGCAGACGAACGCGAAGAACTCCAGCTTGTCGTTGAAGTACTGGAACAGCGAGCCCTTGGCGATGCCGGCCTCGCGCGCGATCGTGTTGAGGCTGCCGGTCGAGTACCCGTGTTCCCCGAACTCCTTCATCGCCACCTCAAGCACGCGCGCGCGCTTTGCGACGTTCAGGCGGAACCAGGTTGACGTCGGCATGGACCTCTTCGACTTTCCGTCAGGGAGCGGTAACCCGAAGGTCAGGATAACGGTCCCGCGCGTCCCATGTGACCCGAACGTCCCCGTCGTCCGGACGTTTCCGCCGGTCCGGCCGCGCGTTCGCGGTGGTTCGACTACTTTCGCCGGACATGTGCGTATCAATGGCCGAGGCCGTATTCACCGGAACGACCCTGTATGTCGGGCGCAGGCGGCATCCGCGCCACGGCGCGATCGAGGTGCTCGGCTACGAGAACACCGCGCTGAACCTCGCGGACGGCCCCAACGCGATGCTCCTGCACCTGCCCGCCCGCGCGATGTCGCCGGACCGCTTCGTCGCGGTCGGGCGGCGCGGCGGCCGGGTCCTCGCGGCGATGGTCGACGCCGTGCGGCCGCTGTCGGTGAGCGCGGACGGCATGACCATGGACTGGATGTCGCACGACGAGCCGGACGTGCAGGTGTTCGAGCACGACGTCTACACCGTCCTGCTGGCGGACGACCCGACGCTGATCCCGGCCGCGCTGGGGCGCGTGCCCGAGCGCAAGCGGCCCCGCCTCGACCCCGCGCTGCTGGAGTTCTACGCCGCCCGCTACCCGCGCCACTCGATCGCGGTCTGCTGCTTCGACACCGCCGAGGCGCGCCGCGCCAGGCCGCTGCTCCTGTGGTACGAGCCGCTCGACCCGGACGTCCTGGTCGCCCCGGCGCTCGACGCCCACACCGGTGGCCCGCCGGTCCCGGGCGAGCCCGTCGGGACCGACCACTGGGTCGTCTTCGGCGACGACGAGGCGCCCGAGGGCTGGGGCGCGCCGGTGGCCTACCCGCACGCGCTGCGCGCGAAGGTCCGCGACTTCCTGCCGGACGCGGTCGCGGGAAGGCATTTCGGCTCCGACCTCCCGAACGGCGACTTCGCCATCGCCCGCGACGACCTGCTCGCGGGCCGGCTCGACCGGATCGAGCGCCTCCGCCCGGCCGGCTGACCGTTGACGGGAAGGCACCCCTCGGGGGTACCGTATGCGCGTTACGTGTACATCGTACGCCTACGGGAGGCGCCATGGGCATCACCACCGAGCGGGACCTCGCCGACTTCCTCCGCGACTACCCGCGCGAGATGGTCGCCGCCGAGAACGACCCCGGCGAGGTCCTCGACCGCTACTTCGTCCGCGACTTCGCCTGGCGGACGGACGACATCGTGCTCGACCGCCAACGCGTCATCGACCACGCCCGTCCGGCGCGCAAGAACGCGGCCGAATCGGACGTCGAGGTCCACGGGGCCCTGGTGGACGGCGACCGGTTCGCCGCCCACACCACGATGCGCACGACGATGCGCAAGGGCGGCGTGCTGGTGACGGAGTCGCAGTTGTTCGGCCGGCTGGGGCCCGATGGCCGGATCCGGCGGATCGACCAGTTGAACCGGATGGACCGGGACGGCGACTGACGAGCGCGTTCACGCGCCCGTCCTGACGATCCGTAAGGAGGAATCACCCGCTGCAGTGAGCGATCGCCCGTCCGGCGTTCTCCGCCCTTGTCCGGCCCGTTCGCCCCGTGCTTGGATTCGATTCCGACAATTGTACCGATCGTCACTAGGCGGGGGAGGCGGACAGGTGCGTTCACGTTCGACCGGCGGAACACTGATCGCGGGAGTGGGCGCGGCGGCCGTCCTCACGGTGTCGGGAGCGGCCCCCGCGCTGGCGGAGCCGACACCGACCACGACGTCCACGGACACGACGCCGCCGGAGACCCCGACGCCCACGCCCACCGATCCCGGCGAGACCACCGGCCCCAAGCGGCTGGCCCTGGAGCTCTCCGCGACCGGGACGACCGTGCGGCCCGGCGGGTCGATCCGGGTGACGGCGCACTACTGGGCGTTCGGCGCCACCGCGAAGGGCGCCGCCGTGCGGGTGACCGCGCCGGGCGCGTCCGTCAGCCCGGCGCGGCGGAGCGTCGGAACGCTGGGCTCGGCGGGCGGGAACACGACCGTGACCGTCGCCGTGCCCGCCGACTCGGGGCCCCGCGCCGTGCGGGTGACCGTGGCGCTCTCCGCGGCCGGCATGAAGACCGCGACGCGCTCGTTCGACCTCGTCGTCACCGACCCGGCCGGCACCGACGACGGCAGCCCCGCCAGCACGCCGGGCGGCGTCACCGGCGGCAGCGGCCCGGAGGTCAGCGCGCGAGCCGGATCAGGATCCGGCAGACCTCCTCGAGGATCTCGCCCGCCTCCGCCTCGTTCTCGGCGGTCGCGATCTCCCGCCCGGCCTCCCCGATCACGGTGGTGAGGACGAGCCCGAGCACCTCCTCGGCGCGTCCGGTCGCGGGCGGCTCGGCCGCGCGGGCCGCGCTGCGGCCGCGCAGCAGCTTGGTGTTGCGGGCGACCCACCGCTGGGTGCGGCTGCGCCGCATCAGCGACGACCCGGGCGGGCCCTCGCCCGCGAGGAACAGCCGCGCCGCCTCCCGGCGCTCCCAGCAGACCCGCAGGTACGCGCGGGCGCCCGCGATGAACTGGGCGATCGGGTCGCGCTCGCCGTCCTCGCGGGCCGCCGCGACGGCCTGCGCCGCGCGCCGCTCCTGCTCCCCGGTGAGCTCCTCCCACAGCGCCACGTACAGGCCGGCCTTGCCGCCGTAGTGGTGGTAGAGGCTGCCGACGCTGATCCCGGACCGCTCGACGATCTCGGCGATGCCCGCGTCGGCGTACCCGCGGTCGGCGAAGACCTCCTGGGCGGCCGTCAGCAGCGCCTGGCGGGTCGCGTCGGCGCGCGCCCACTGCCGTCCGCCGCCGCCCCCGGTCTCGCCGTTCGCCTCACCGGCCTGGCGCGTCCTGCTCGTCCGCATCCCCCCATGGTGCCAGGCGGGCGCCCGCGCCGCCGCGCGGCACGGGCGCCGCTGCCCGCGGTCGTCTCGGGGGACGGCTCAGTACCAGCCGACGCTCTGGGAGTGGCCCCACGCCTCGCACGGGGTGCCGTAGCGGGCGTCGATGTAGCTGAGGCCCCACGCGATCTGCGTGGCGGCGTTCGTCTGCCAGTCCGACCCGGCGCTGGCCATCTTGGAGCCGGGGAGGGACTGCGGGATGCCGTAGGCGCCGCTGGACGGGTTCTGGGCCCGCTCGTTCCAGCCGCTCTCCTTCGTCCAGAGGCTCTCCAGGGCGGACCAGCAGCCGCTCCAGCCCTTGAGCGCGTTCATCCGCTGGCCCATGGCCTTGTTCTGCGCCACGGACGTGTCGCCGCCGCCGGCGGGCGCGTTCGGGATGGCGCCGCCGCCGCCGGACGGCGTCTCGGGCTCCGGCTTGTCGAAGGTGCTCTTGACGGACTCGTCGCTGTCCTTCTCCGCCTTCTCCTGCTTCGCCTGCGCCTTCTGCTTCTCGTAGGCGCGCTTCTTGGCGGTCGCGACGGCGTCGGCGGCGACCGGGTCCATCGCGGACCCGCGCATGATCTCCAGCATCTCGTTGGCGGACATGCCCTCCGCCGCGATCGCCGGAGGCTCGCTGTCGTCCTCGCCGCCGCCGATGGGCACGAGCACCAGGACGGCGGCGACCACCGCCAGGCCCACCGCGGTGATGGTGACGTTGCTGGTGAGGACGCGCAGCACCGTGCCGCGGTTCGGCTTGAACCGCCCGGCGGCCTGCAGCGCGGGCGACGTCCGTCCGGGCGGGGCGTCCGCGGCGCCGGGACCGGGCGGGGCGCCCGGGCCGGGCGGCGGCCCGGCCTCGTACGGGACGTCCGACGGGTACTCGGGCGGGAACTGCGCGCCGGGCGCCTGGGCGCCGTCGGCGTACGGGTCGCCCGCCCCGTACGGGCCGTCCGCTCCGTACGGGGCCCCGGTGCCGTTCGGGTCGCCGGGGGCCTGGGCGTCGTGCGGGAGATCCTGCTGGGGGGCGTCCGCCTGCGCCTGCTCGCCACGCCCACCGCGGGCGAAGCGGGATTCCTTCTTGCGGCGTCTGCGGTTGCCGTGACTCTGGGGCATAGGAGAAGACTGCCTTATCGGCCGGGAGTTGTGTCCGGTTCGCCGATTTTAGGGGTGCGCGCCGCCCTGCGGATCACCGCTGTCGGCCGAATCGAAGAACTCCAGGTCGCCGACCGCGATCCGCGCCGCCTCCAGCCCGTCGAACAGCCCGTCGTGGCCCCCGCCGGCGAGCCCGGCGAGGGGGCTGCCGGGCGCCTCCAGCGCGAGGTTCGCCTCGTTGACGCGCTCCCGGCCCTTCGCGGTGATCCGGACGAGCGCGGCGCGGCGGTCGCGGGGGTGCCGGATCCGCTCCACCAGGCCGTCCGCCCGGAGCTGGTCGACGGTGAGCGTCACGGTCGTCGGATGCACCATCAGCCAGCGGCCGAGGGTGCTGAGGCCGGCCTGCCCGGAGCGGATGAGGGCGAGGGTGGTGAGGACGGCGTAGCCGGTGCGGCCGAGGTCGAACCGGCCGAGCTCCTCCTCCAGCGCCTTCTTCAGCAACTGGTTCAGGCGGCCCACCGAGCAGATGGCCATGAAAGGGCCCGGGTCGCCGCGGAGTTCCTGTCCGTCCCAGCGGTCCTTGATGCCGGTGACCAGCGGGTCCACGCCGTCACTCCCGTTCACGTCTGTGGTTCGTTGTGGCGGGGTTCGCACCCCGAGATCGTAGCTTCGGACAAAGGTGGATGTAAGTACTCGATTCTTAGACCTTCTTCTAATAGAGTGCGGCAGATCACAGGCGAGGCCCGCGTGCTCTGGCGAGCCGGGGCTTTCGCATGTGGTACCGGATCTCGGCCGAGACCGGAAGGCGCGCGAGAGGAACCTGGACGTCGCGCGCCCTTTTCCGGACGGCGGAGGGCCGGCGTATCGGATGAGCGCCGACGTCCGAGAACGAAGGAGGCTGGTATGACCCTTCGCCCCGTCCCCCAGGGGGAGGTCGCCGGCTGATGGCGCTGAGTCTGTCCCGGGCCCCCGATCTGGCGCGCAGGCGCGTCGAGCGCACCCTCGACGAGACCGGGCTGCTGTGCGTGACCCTCCTGGAGGGGCTGCGCCGCAGCTGGGACCTGCGCCAGTGGTGGGGCGAGTTCATCGAGCAGTGCTGGTTCCTCGCGCGGGTCACCGCCGTCCCGGTCATGCTGATCGCGGTGCCCCTCGGCGCGACGATCTCGCTGCAGGTCGGCGACATCGCGCGGCAGCTCGGCGCCGCGTCCGGCACCGGCGCGCTGCTCGTCGCCGCGATGATCCAGCAGGTCGCGCCGCTCGCGGCCGCGCTGCTGGTCTCCGGCGTGGGCGGTTCGGCGATGACGTCCGACATGGGCGCCCGCAACATCCGCGACGAGCTGTCGGCGATGGAGGTCATGGGGATCAACCCCGTGCACCGCCTCGTCACGCCGCGGCTGTGGGCGGCCAGCACCGTGTCCGCGCTGCTGTGCTCGGTGGTGATCCTCGCCGGCGTGCTCGGCGGCTTCTACTTCAACGTCATCCAGCAGGGCGTCAGCCCCGGCGCCTTCTTCGACGGCGCCACGACCCTCCTGCAGTTCTCGGACCTCGTCGTGACCCTGTTCAAGGCGTGGGTGTTCGGCTTCGTCGCCGCCGCCGTCGCCTGCTACATGGGCATGAACTGCGACTACGGGCCCGTCGGCGTCGGCCGCGCGGTCAACCGGGCGGTGGTGGTCACCTCGATCGTGGTGTTCGCCATCAACTACGTCGTCGAGATGGTCTACCAGGTCCTCATCCCCCGGAAGTTCTAGATGGTCGCCATTTCCCCCGTACGCAAGCTGGGCCGGGCCGTGCAGACGCGGACGGCGGGCCTCACGGCCTCCGCCAACCTGCCGGTGTTCCTCGGCCGGGTCCTCTACCACCTGTTCTTCGACATCATCATCCGCCGCAAGTACGGCAAGACGCTCGCCAAGCAGGTCAGCGACATCACCGTCGGCGTCGGCGCGCTCGTCATCGGCGGCGGCATGATCTTCGTGATCGCCACGATGTCGCTGGCGACCGGCGCGATGGTCGGCCTTCAGGGCTACCCGGGGCTGGAGCGCATCGGCGCCGAGGCGTTCACCGGACTGATCTCCAGCTACTCCAACGTCCGCGAGGTCACCCCGATCATCGCGGGCGTCGCGCTGGTCGCGCAGGTCGGCACCGGCTTCACCGCCGAGATCGGCGCGATGCGGATCTCCGAGGAGATCGACGCGCTGGAGGTCATGGGGATCAACTCCCTCGCCTACCTGGTGTGCACCCGGGTCGCGGCGGGCGTCATCGCGCTCGTCCCGCTCTACCTCGTGTCACTGTTCATGGCGTTCTTCGCCACGCGGTTCATCACGATCCAGTACTTCGGGCTGTCGCCCGGCATCTACGACTACTACTTCCACCTCTACCTGCCGCCGATCGACGTGTTCTACAGCGTGATCAAGGTGGCGATCTTCGCGTTCATCATCATGTTCGTCCATTGCTACCGCGGCTACTACGCCGCCGGCGGCCCGGTCGGCGTCGGCGTCGCCGCGGGCCGCGCGATCCGGGAGTCCACGATCCTGATGATCCTCATGAACCTGGTCCTGTCGTACATCTTCTGGGGCCACGGGAGCACGGTGGAGCTGACCGGATGAGCGACGAGACACTCTCCGCCCGCTCCCGGACGGTCTTCGGGCTGGTCGGCGCGGGCGTCCTGGCGGCGTCCGCGGCGCTGATCGCGGTCGGCGCGACGCAGGACCACGGCGGCTCCACGTACTACACGGCGCGGTTCGGGACGGCCGGGCAGGGCCTCGACCCCGAGAAGTCCGAGGTGAAGATCCGCGGCATCGAGGTCGGCACCGTGGCCTCGCTGGAGCTGCGCGACGACGGCCGGGTGAGCGTCCGGCTCCGCCTGGACGAGGGCGTCCGGATCCCCGACACGACCGTGGCGTCCATCGAGCCGGTGTCGGTGTTCGGGCCGAAGGACCTCACCCTGGACCTCGGCGCGCACGAGCTGAGCGGCCCCTACCTCGACGACGGCGGCAGCATCGCCCAGACCAGGGACCCGCAGGAGCTCGCCGACACGGCGTGGCCTACCTACGAACTGACCCAGGCGATCAACCCCGACGACGTCGCGACGCTGCTGCACACGTTCGGCACCGGGCTGTCCGGGCAGGGCCCGGCGCTGCGCCGGACGATCGACAACGGCGCGAAGGTCGTCGACGCGACCCACCGGAGCCGGGGGGTGATCCGGTCGCTGCTGAACGACATCGCCGGCGTCTCGCAGACGCTCGGCACCCGCGGCGACACGGTCACCGCGCTCACCGGCGACGTCAACGAGCTGTCCGCGGTGATCAACGAGAAGCCCGACAAGGTGACGCGGCTGCTGGACGAGGCGAGCGTGCTCGGCGAGCGGGTCGGCGGCACCCTGCAGCGGCAGGGCGGCAACCTCGGCGACGTCGTGGACGGCGCCGCGGACGTCGCCGACGTCGCGAACCGGCAGCTGCGCAACGTCCCGGTCCTGATCGACAGCCTGAACGGGTTCTTCCGGCTGCTCGCGAAGATCATCCGCATCCCGGGGCCGGACGGCACGATGATCGCGCAGGCGTCCAACCGGCTGCCGCTCGACATGTGCGCCATCATCCGCGACCTGTGCCCGACGACGTCCTTCGAGACGTCCTTCGGGAACGGCGCGAACGCGAACGGAACGAACAGCACCAACGGAACCAACGGAACCAACGGAACCAACGGAACGAACGGAACCGACGGGACGAACGGGAGGCGGCCGTGAGCCGGCGGCCGCGCGGCAAGGCCGCGCGCGGTCCCGACCACCGGACGACGGCCAAGTTCGTCGTGTTCGTCGCGGTGACGGGCCTGCTGACGTTCTTCATCGGCCAGCAGATCCTCGGCACGTCGTTCGCCGACCGGTACCGGCTGACCGCGACGTTCGACGACGTCACCGGGCTGGTGGACGGCGACCTGGTGAAGGTCGCCGGCACCCCGGTCGGCCGGGTCGAGGGCATCGAGGTCGTGCGCGGCAAGGCCCGCGTGGAGATGGCCGTCGACACCGAGCTGAAGATCCCGGCGGACTCCACCGCCGCGATCCGCTGGCGCAACGTGATGGGCCAGCGGGTCGTCTACCTGGAGCCGGGGTCGAGCAAGGAGATGCTCGACGACGGCGACCGGGTGCGGCACACGCAGTCGGTCGTGGACCTCGGCGCGATCGTCAACAGCCTCGGGCCGCTCACCCGCAACCTCGACCCCGACCAGCTCAACAAGATCCTCTTCTCGTTCTCGCAGGCGCTCGAAGGCAACGAGCAGAACATCTCGGTGCTGACGAACAACCTGGACGTCCTGCTCCAGACGTTCGCGTCCCGCAAGGACACCATCAGCAAGATGATCGACGACTACGAGACGGTCAGCGGCGCGGTCGCGACGCGCGACAAGCAGATCGCGGCGAGCATCGACAACCTCGAGTCGCTCGTCAAGGTGTTCGCCGACAACCGGCAGCTCCTGGAGAACGCGACCGTGCAGATCGCCGGCGTCACCACGAACCTGAACCGGGTGCTCGGCGGCAACGACGCCCAGCTCGCCCGGATCATCCGGAACCTGGGTGAGCTGAGCGAGACGTTCCGGCTGAACGTCGACCAGCTCGAGCAGATGGTGCAGCGGCTCCCGCTGACGCTGCGGCAGCTGTTCTCGGCCGCGAACGGCGGGCACTTCCTGCGCACCAACGCGCTCTGCCTGAACATCGTCCAGGCGCCGTGCCCCTTCGAGATGGAGCTGCCGAAGGCGCCCGGGACGGACGAGCCCACGCAGCAGGAGCTCGACAAGCTGCGGGCGATGCTGACGAAGGGGGGCGAGTGATGGCGCTGAAGTCGCTGCGCGACGTCAACCAGAAGCTCGTCGCGATCGTGACCCTCGCCGTGCTCGGCGCGTCCGTGACGTTCGCGTTCGCCGTCGGGCAGCTGCACCTGTTCGACCGCGGCTACACGATGAGCGGCGAGTTCACCGACGTGGCCGGCATCAAGGCGGGCGACGACGTGCGGGTCGCCGGGGTGAAGGCGGGCCGCGTCACCGGCGTCGAACCGGACTTCGACACCGGCAAGGTGATCATCACCTGGCATGTGGACGCCGGGATCGACCTCGGCCGGCAGACCCGCGCGGAGGTCACCACGACGACGCTGCTCGGCGGCCGCTACCTGAAGCTGTCGGGCCCGGTCGCGAAGCCGTACCTGGAGTCGCTGCCGGAGTCGCGGCGGCGGATCCCGCTGGCGCGCACGAGCGTCCCGTTCACCGTCCCGGACGCCCTGGAGGGCGCGCACGACATCGTCGGGCGGCTCGACCAGGAGAACATCGACAAGCTGCTCACCCAGATCAACAAGATCGAGTCGCCGGGCGCCAAGAAGCTGAACCGCATCCTGGTCAACCTCCGGGACGTGTCGGAGATGCTGAACGACCAGGCGCCGCAGATCGAGAAGCTGATCGACAACGGCAAGCAGATCACCGGGACGCTGGCGAGCAAGGACCAGCAGCTCCGGGAGATCATCGATTCGAGCCAGGTGCTGCTGCAGACGCTCGTGCGGCGCCGCGACGAGCTCTCCGCCACGATCGGGCAGGGCAGCCGGACCGTGCGGACGCTGTCGAACGTCATCGAGAGCAACCAGAAGGAACTGGACAAGCTCCTCGGCGACCTGCACCTGCTCACCACCCGGCTCGCGCCCAACATGGACGCGCTGAACGCCGACTTCTCGCTCCTCGGCCCCACGTTCCAGCAGGTCGCGAACCTCAAGGGCGACGGGCGGTGGATCGAGGGGCTGCTCACCGGCCTCGGCCCCATCCAGCCGCCGGGGCCGATCTCCACCCGCCGCCCCGCGGGTCAGGGAGGCAACTGATGACGCGCCGCTCGCCCCGCGCCCTGGCCGCCCGCGGCAAGGCCCTCGCCGCCGTGCTGGGCCTCACCCTCGCCGCGTCCGCCGGCGGCTGCTCGCTCGTCCCGGCGTCCGACGACGGCCGCACGATGACCGTCTACTTCCCGAAGGCCCGCTCCTTCTACCCGGAGTCGAAGGTGAAGGTCATGGGCGCCGACGTCGGGCGCGTCGAGTCCGTGCAGAACATCGGCGACAAGATCAAGGTGACGTTCACGATCCGCGACGACGTCCCGCTTCCCCGGGGAGTGCAGGCGTCGATCGTCCCGCTGAACCTGATCGGCGAGCGCAACCTCGTCCTGCACCCGGCGTGGAAGCCGGGGCAGCCGAAGGAGAAGGCCGACGCGATCCCGATCGAACGCACCCACGTGCCCGTCGAGGTGGACGACGCGCTGAACGCCTTCACCAACCTCGCGGACGCGCTCGACCCCACGAAGATGCAGGGCGCGCTCGGCACCGCGGCCGAGACCGTCCAGGGCAACGGCCGCCAGTTCAACGCCACGCTGGAGCAGAGCGCCCGGCTGGTCGAGAACGTCGCCGGGCAGGACGAGGAGCTGATCGAGGTCGCCGAGAACCTGGACCGGCTCGCCGGGGTCGTCCGCGGCCGCGAGCAGGTGCTCGGCACGCTGATCCGCAACTTCGGCGAGGCGACGCGGGTGCTCAGCAGCGAGCGCGGCGAGCTGCAGGAGCTCATCAAGGGGATGCTGGTCCTCGCCGACAACGGCCAGGAACTCCTCGACAAGTACGAGGGGCAGCTCCCGTACGACCTGGCGGTGCTCACCCGCGCCGCGCTCGTCCTCAAGGGCAACTCCAAGGAGCTCGCGCAGCTCGTGGAGGTCATGCCGGGCATCAGCGACGCGCTCATCGGCGGCTACGACCCGGAGACGAAGTCGCTGTACATCCGCTTCGCGACGGACGCGTTCGTGCGGACCTGGCTCAAGGGGCTGATGGACACCGACGAGGTCGGCTGCCCGCTGCCCGCGCCCAACTCCAACTGTCCGTGGGACGACGAGGGAGGCAACTGATGCGCGGGCTGATCCTCGTCCTCGCGGCGGCCGTCGCGGTCGCGGTGTCCGGCTGCTCCTACCGGACGGCCGGCGCCCCGCAGGGCGACCTGACCCTGACGGCGACGTTCGACGACGTCCAGGGGCTCGTCGCCGGGCACAGCGTGCAGATGTCCGACATCAAGGTCGGCAGCGTCATGAAGGTCGAGCTCGTCGAGGGGTACCGGGCGGAGGTGACGCTGTCGCTCGAGGACGGCGTCCGGGTCCCGCAGGGCACCCGCGCCGAGATCAAGGTGACGTCCCTGCTCGGCGAGAACTTCGTCGACCTGCAGATGCCGCCCGGCGCGAGCATGGGCGCCGGGCCGTTCATCGCCGACGGCGGGAAGATCGCCGACACCCGGGTGCAGCCGGCGTTCGAGGACGTCGTCGGGCAGGCCGGGCCGCTGATCCAGGCCCTCGCGGGCGACGACCTCGCGAACGTCGTCAACGCGGGCGCGACGGCCCTCGACGGCAACGGCGAGAAGCTCAACATGACGATCGCCAAGGCGTCCGGCCTGGTGCAGGTGTTCGCCGACCAGCGGCGGGCGCTCGCCCAGTCGGTGGACCAGTTCGCGAAGCTGGGCCGCGACCTCGCCGAGCGCGAGGACGTCCTGGCCGCGGCGCCCGAGCAGATCGAGCGCACGACGCGGCTGCTGGACGAGAACAAGGAAAAGATCATCCACGCGGTGGACGAGCTGACCCGGGCCGCCCGCGAGCTGAACAACAAGGTGCTCGCGGGGCGCATCGAGCGGTTCCGCGGGCTGCTGCAGGACATCGATCCCGTGCTGGCCCAGCTGGGCAGCAGCCGGAAGCGGCTGACGACCCTGGTGGACGGCATGGTCGAGTTCGAGACGAAGATCCCGCTCGCCACCTACGACGGGCAGCTGCTGCTGTACCCGCTGCTCGAACTCGTCTGGCCGGACGGCACGCCGGTGATCCCGGGCGTCCGCGAATCCGCCGGCGGCGGTTCCGGCGGCGGTTCCGGCGGAGGGGCCGGCGGGCAGCAGCGGAACGCCGGCTCCCCGCAGCTCCCCCGGGAGCTGGAGGGCCTGCTGCCGGGCCTCGAGAAGATGCTGGAGCCGCGCCGATGAAGAGACGGTTCGCGTTCGACCGCGTCACGATCAACCTGCTGGCGTTCGCCGTCCTCGCGGTCATCATGGTCGTGTGGGCGTTCGGCAACGTCGTGAAGTTCGACTTCATCGAGCGGCCGTACCAGATCTCCGTGGAGTTCGAGTCGTCGCCGGGCCTCCAGCCGGGCTTCGAGGTCGACTACCTCGGCCTCCGGATCGGCAAGATCGACTCCGTGGAGCTGGTGAAGGACAAGGTCGTCGTCACGCTCGACATCGAGCGCGGCGTCGACGTCCCCGAGGGCGTCACGGCGGCGGCCGCCCGCAAGTCGGCGGTCGGCGAGCCGGTCGTCGAGCTGACCCCCGGCCCGAAGTCCGCCGCCGCCGCGCCGCTGGAGGCGGGCGCGGTGATCCCGGTGTCGCAGACGAGCGTGCCGCCCAAGTACAGCGACCTGTTCGCCTCGGTCCTCGACACGCTGCGGGCCGTCGACCCGCAGGACGCCAAGGTGCTCACCCGGGAGCTCGCCGCCGGCTGGGAGGGCCGCGAGACCTCGCTCCGGCAGATCGTCAACGGCTCCGACCAGCTCACCGCGACGTTCGCGCAGAACACCGAGCTGCTCGACGGGCTCACCAAGGACCTCGGCCGCATCACCGCCGTCCTCAACCAGAACCGGGGCAGCCTCGGCGCCGGCGTCGACGACCTCGCCGCGCTGACCGCCGCGCTCGGCCAGGTGAAGGGCGACATCGCCGAGCTGCGCGACCGCGGCCCGAAGCTCCTCGACACCGTCAACACGCTGCTGGAGAAGACCGGCCCCGACTTCGAGTGCACGGTGCAGTCGCTCGGCGACTGGGGCCTGAAGCGCTACAACCCCGACATCCTGCGCGACCTGAACGACACGCTGGCCAAGGCGCCGCAGCTCGGGGTCGTCCTGCAGAACGTCATCGGCGGGACGGACGACGCGCCCATCCTGAACGTCGTGTTCATGCTCACCGTCCACAAGCAGGCGGCGCTGGAGTACAAGTACCCGCTCCCGCAGCCCGCCGTGAACAAGGTGCCGACCTGCCCCGGCGGGCGGATGCCCGCGGACACCGAGCAGGCCCCCTTCAAGGCCAAGAACCCCGGGGACACGATCCCGACGCACGATCCGTCCATCGGCCGGCAGGAGGAGTTGCGGGCGCAGCAGGCCGCCGCGCAGGAGGACGCCGGCGGCGGTCCGCCGCCGTGGTTGATGTACGTGCCCCCGGTAATCGCGCTGATGGTGCTGATCAGGGTCATGGCGGGCTCGGTGCCCGTGGTGTCCCGGCTGTCCCGGCTGCGCCGCCGGGACGAGGACTGAGAGCCTAAGGAGTTACCCCATATGTCCAGCAGGGACGTCGACGAGGTCGGCACGGACGAGGCCGCGGAGGCGGCGACGCCGGAGCGTCCGGCGGCGCGGCCCGCCAAGCGCAAGCGGCGGGTGCGGGTCATCGAGGTCATCGACGACGAGGACCTCGACGAGGTGCTCGAGGCCCTCGACGCCGAGGAGGCGGAGACGTCCGCGGACGACTCCGGCGACGCGGCGCCCGCCGCGCCTCCGAAGCCCGAGGCGTCCCCGGCGAAGCCGAAGCCGCGTCCCGCCCGCCTGGAGCCCCCGGAGGGCGAGGCCGACGAGGACGAGGCCGACGAGAAGGCGAGCGGCGGCGAGCCCGCGAAGCCGCGGGTGAAGCCGTCCCCCCGCGAGCCCGCCGCCGTGCCCGAACCGACGTACCTCGGCATGAACCGGACGGCGCTGATCGCTGTCGTCGTCCTCACGGCGCTGCTCGCGAGCCTCGCCGTCTGGCAGTGGCGCACCGCGAGCGGCGCGACGTCCGAGGCGGACGAGCGCGCGGCCGTCGCCGAGGTCGCGTCGGCCTACGGCGACGTGGCGCTGAACTACAACGCGTCCAACTACCAGGCGCAGATGGACAAGGCGCAGAAGCTCATGGGCGGCGACCTGCTGGAGAGCTTCAAGCAGTCGACGCTCCCGAACCTCGGCACCACCTTCAAGGAGAACCCGAAGCTCGCGCTGTCGTCCAAGACGAACCAGACGTTCGTCGGCAGCGTGAACGGCCGGTTCGCGACCGCGGTGGTGATGGTCGACATCGACGTCACGACGAGCGAGGGCTCGACGTCCGCGCCCGGCACGCTGCTGCGGCTGTCCCTCGGCAAGATCGACGACGAGTGGAAGGTGACCAAGCAGTACGCCTCGGGCACCGACGACTCGACCGCCGGCCAGCTCCCGGCGGGCACCCCCACCGGCGGGACGTCCGGCGGCGGGGAGCCGAAGCAGCCGAAGCCCGACACGAGCGAGAAGCCCGGGAACTAGAGCCCCCGGCCACGACCGCGCCCCGCCCGGCGGAAGCCGGGCGGGGCGCGGCGCGTTCTGCTGAGAATGTGGACGAAGGCGGGCATGATGGCGGCGATGACGGAACAGCCGACGAGCGCGCCCGACGGGGTGATCGCCGAGTTCGGGACGCTGCTGAGCACGGTCACGCTGCTGGAGCGCATCGCGGGCCGGGAGCTGGAGCGCCGCTGCGGCATCCGGCACGCGGCGTTCGAGGTGCTGCTGCGGCTGTCGGCCGCCGGCCCCGACCGGTCCGCGTCGATGGGCGAACTGGCCGGGGAGCTGATCCTCACCAGCGGCGGGATGACCCGGCTGATCGACCGGATGGAGGAGTCGGGCCTGGTCGCGCGGCACGCCGCCCCCGGGGACCGGCGCGGCCGGCTCGTCGAGCTGACCGACGCCGGCCGCGCGAAGCTGGACGAGGCGATGCGGGTGCACGCGGAGACGCTGCGCCGCCACTTCGCGGGCCCGCTGACCGACGAGGGGCGCCGCCGCCTGGTGGAGTCGCTGCGCACGCTCCGCGCGCACGCCCGCGAGGAGCTCGACCTGCGCTGACGCTCAGCGCGAGTAGTGCTCGACCACGAGCTGCTCGTCGCAGAGCACCGGGATCTCCGGGCGCTCCGGCAGCCGGGTGAGCCGCGCGGCGAGCGCCTCGTGCCGGACGTCCAGGTACGGCGGGACGTGCTCGGTGTGCCCGCCCGCGGCGGCGACGCGGAACGCGTCCATCGCGCGGCTCCGCTCGGCGATCGTGATGACGTCGCCGGGCTTCAGCCGGTAGGACGGACGGTCGACGCGGCGCCCGTTCACCAGCACGTGCCGGTGCACGACGAACTGGCGGGCCTGGTAGATCGTCCGCGCGAGGCCCGCCCGCAGGACGAGCGCGTCCAGCCGGCGTTCGAGGTCGACCAGCAGCGCCTCGCCGGTCTTGCCGCCGGACTTGGCGGCCTTCTCGAACGCGTTCCGGAGCTGCGCCTCGCGGATGTTGTACTGCGCGCGCAGCCGCTGCTTCTCGCGCAGCCGCACCTTGTAGTCGGACTCCGTCTTCCGCGCCCGCCCGTGCATGCCGGGCGGGTACGGGCGCGCCTCGAAGTACTTCACGGACTTGGGCGTCAGCGGAATGCCGAGCGCCCGCGAAAGCCGCACCTTCGGCCGGGGGTTGTTCATGCAGGCTCCAAGTGGTTAGGTAGTCCTAAGTTAGGTAAGCCTAACCAACATAGCAAGGAGGCATGGTGCGACGAGCGGAGACCGAGCAGCAGGACGGCGGCGGCCCGCGCGGCGCCGGCGCCGCGAGCCCGGAGGCCCGTTCCGGGCCCACGCCGGCGGAACGGGCGCGGACCCTCGCCTACGGCATGGCGGACGGCGTGCTCGTCGCGGCCGGCGTCCCCTACGCGCCGGTCCCGGCGCACACCACCGACCTCGACGGGCGGCCGCTGCTGCTCCTGCCCGCGTCGTCCCCGATCGTCGCCGCGCTCGCCGGCGAGCCCGACCTGCCCGCGACGCTGCGGATCTGCGACGTCGCGCCCGTCCCGCTGCCCGACCGGGTGCGGGGTCGCGCCCGGCTGCACGGGTGGCTCACCGAGGTCCCGGCGGCCGAACTGCGCGACGCCGCGCTGCGGCTGTCGCGCCCGCACCCGCGCCCCGAGCTGCTCGACCTGGCCGCGCCCGTCCCGCCGCCGCGGGGCGCGGGCGGCGGCGAGGCGGACGAGGGCAGCCAGTGGACGATCCTCGCCCTCGAGGTCGCGCAGGTCGAGATCGACGACGCGTGGGGCGGCGCCGTCCTCGAACCCGAGGAGTACGCGGCCGCCGCGCCGGACCCGTTCGTCGCCGTCGAGGCCGGGATGCTCACCCACCTCGACGCCGCGCACCGCGGCGAGCTGACCGGCCTGCTGCCCGCGTCCGTCCTGGCCGACCTCGGGGACGGGACGTGCGACGCCGTGCGGCCGCTGGGCATCGACCGGCACGGGCTGTGGCTGCGCTGCCGCATGCCGTGCGCGGACGGGGCGGTGACCTGCGACCTCCGGCTGCCGTTCCCCGAACCGGTGCGGGACGTCCACGGTCTGCGCCGCGCCTACCGCACCCTGTTCGCCCGCGCGAACCCGTAGGTGCGCCGCGACCCGTACATCGCGGATCCGCGCGAATGGCCGTGGTCTCCCGGATGCGGTGGACGCCCGCGCCGGGTGATGCTCGTTGCACCGGTCGCGGCCCCGAGGGCCCGGCCGGGGCGGATCCGATCGCCTGCCCGCCCTCGCGGGGTGGGTGGGCGGGCGACGGTCGTCCGCACCGATCGGGCGCGCCCGCGACCGGCCCCTCCGGCGGGCCACTCGCCCCGATTGGCTCTACCCGGCCGCCGGCGCGGCTCGCACGCTGGACCCATGACCGCACGCGACCCGCAGACCCGCGCCGTCCACCCGCCCGTCCCGATCCCCGCGGGCAGCCGTCCCCTGGGCGTGCCGATCTACCAGGGGCACCTGTTCGGCTTCGACTCGGCCGACGCGCTCGCCGCCGCGTTCGGGGGGCCGGACGAGGCGTTCTTCTACTCGCGGATGGGCAACCCGACCGTCCGGGCGCTGGAGGAGGCCCTCGCCGACCTGGAGGGCGGGGCCCGCGCGCTGGCGACCGCGTCGGGGATGGGCGCGATCAACGCCGTGCTGACGGGGCTGCTGCGGTCCGGCGACCACGTCGTCGCGCAGGCGTCCCTGTACGGCGGGACGCACGCGCTGCTGACCGACCTCGCCGACCGGTGGGGCGTCGAGGTCACCCGGGTCGGCGGCGACGACCCGGCGGAGGTGCGGGGCGCGCTGCGCCCCCGCACGCGGCTGCTGTACCTGGAGACGATCTCCAATCCCACCACGCACGTCACGGACGTCCCCGCCCTGGCGGCGGCGCTCGCGGGCACGGACGTGCTGACCGTCGTCGACAACACCTTCTCGCCGGTGCTGTTCGCGCCGCTCGCGCACGGCGCCGACGTGGCGGTGCACTCGACGACGAAGTACATCGGGGGGCACGGCGACATCCTCGGCGGCGCCGCCGTGTTCGCCGACGCGGACGTGCACCGCCGGGTGTGGGAGCACTCCGTCGAGCTCGGCTCGACCGCCGACCCGTTCGCGGCCTGGCTCGCCGTCCGCGGGCTCGCCACCCTGCCGATGCGCATCGCCCGGCAGAGCGCGACGGCCCTGGACCTGGCGGGCCGGCTCGCCGCGCACCCGTCCGTCACGCGCGTCCACTACCCGGGCGTCCCGGACCATCCGCAGCACGGGTTGGCGGCGCGGCTCCTGCCGGACGGGCACGGCGGCGTGCTGTCGTTCGAACTGGCGGGCGGACGGGACGCGGGCCGCGCCTTCGCCGAGGCGGTGCGGCTCGTCGCGCTCGGCCCGTCGCTCGGGGACGTCGCGTCGCTCGTCATGCACCCGGCGAGCACCTCGCACCGGCAGCTCGACGCCGCCGCCCTCGCCGCCGCGGGCATCGGCGAGGGCACCGTCCGGCTGTCGGTCGGGCTGGAGGCGCCGGACGACCTGTGGGACGACATCGAGCGGGCGCTCGCCAAAGCGCACTGAGCGGGCGCTACCGGTTTTGTCGGCAGTGCTCCGCCCTTCAGGGCGGGGGCGAAGCCGCCCCTCCCGCGGAGTGGGACAGGAAAAGCCGGATCGCCCCCGGGGCGATCCGGCGTCACCCGGCATGGGACCGGGCCAGTTCCGGTGTCCCGCTTCCGCGCGCATCCGGAGAGTAATACTGTGGTCACGTGCAGCTCAGGTACTCCTTCAGGATCTACCCGACCCGGGGGCAGCAGAACGCCCTCGCGCGGGCGTTCGGCTGCGCCAGAGTGGTCTACAACGACGCTTTGCGGGCGCGGGAGGAGGCCCGCGAGGCGGGGCTGCCGTACGTCACGGCGGCCGAGTTGTCGGCGGCCATGACGGCGGCGAAGAGGACGCCCGAGCGTGCCTGGCTGGGCGAGGTGTCGGCGGTGGTGCTGCAGCAGTCGCTGCGGGACCTGGAGGCGGCCTACCGGGCGTTCTTCGACGGGCTGGCCGGTAGACGCCCGAAGGTGGGGTCGCCGAGGTTCAAGTCCCGCAAGGATTCTCGCCGGTCGATCCGGTTCACCGCCAACGCCCGCTGGCAGATCACGCCGGGTGGCAAGCTCGCGCTGCCGAAGGTCGGCGAGGTAAAGGTGCGGTGGTCGAGGCGGCTGCCGTCGGTGCCGCCGACGGTGACGGTGGTCAAGGACACGGCGGGCCGGTACTTCTGCTCGTTCGTGGTCGAGACCACCGGCGGTGGGACCGGTGAGCCCGGCCCCGGCGAGGGCCTCGGTGCGGGCTGCGATGTGGGGATCGATCTGGGGCTGGAGCATTTCGCCGTGACTTCCGACGGTCGCAAGATCGCCTCCCCCAGGTTCTTGCGCCGCGCCGAGAAGAAGCTGCGTAGGGCGCAGCGGGCGCTGTCACGCAAGCAGAAAGGATCGGCCAACCGGGACAAGGCCCGTCTCAAAGTCGCCCGCGCTCACGCGGGGGTCGCTGATGCGCGCCGCGAGTTCCATCACCAGCTGTCCACGGCTCTGGTCCGCGAAAGCCAAGCGGTCTATGTCGAGGATCTGTGTGTGAAGGGGCTGGCGCGCACCCGCCTTGCCGCATCGGTGCATGATGCGGGCTGGTCGCAGTTCACCAAGATGCTGGAGTACAAGGCGCGCCGGTACGGGCGGACGTTCGCGCGGGTCGACCGGGCGTTCCCGTCCTCGCAGCTGTGCTCGGGCTGCGGGTACCGGGACGGCCCCAAACCCCTGCACGTCCGCCACTGGACATGCGGGCACTGCGGGGCCGGGCATGATCGGGACGTCAACGCCGCCCGCAACATTCTTCACGAGGGGCGCCGCATCACCTCCGGGTGATGCTTTGCCGGTCGCCGCCGGACGGAAACCCCCAGGGCGTCCCCCCGGGGGAGGCGGAGACCTTAAACGCCTGTGGAGGGCAGGTAAGACCCCCGGCCCCGGCCGAGGGCACAGCCCGGTGAAGCAGGAAGCCACGGAAGTGACCGCACCGGCAACGAAGCGGCACAGGCCGAATGCCCGGCATTCAAGCCGGGGAGCGCGTCAAAGGTAGAAGCCCGTGTCGGTTCCGGTCTCCGCGTCCTGGTCGAGGGAGCGGCGCTCGCCCTTGCGCAGCGCCGCGACCTCGGCGAGCGTCGCGCCGTCCGGGCCGATCTGCGCGGCGAGGGCGCCGTCCGGGTCGCCGGCGCCGTCGGGTCCGGCGAGCCATTCGGCGGACTCGTCCCGGGTGAGCCGCCCGACCTCGATCTGCGCGAGGCAGCGGCCCGGACGGACGACCGCGGGGTGCAGCCGCGCGAGGTCCTCGTTGGTCGTGATCGCGACGAGCACGTTGCGGCCCTGGCCGAGCATCCCGTCGGTGAGGTTGAGGAGCCGGGACAGGCCCTGGCCGGCGGACTGCTTGGCCTCGCCGCGGATCAGCTCGTCGCAGTCCTCGAGGATGAGCAGCCGCCAGCGGCCCTCGTCGTCGTCCTCGCCGACGGTGACCTTCATCAGGTAGCTCGGGGTGCCGAACAGCGACTCGGGGTCGAGGACGCAGTCGGCGTCGCACCAGTCGTTCCAGGCGCGGGCGAGGGCGCGCAGCGCGGTCGTCTTGCCGGTGCCGGGCGGGCCGTGCAGCAGCAGGAGCCGGCCGGACACGTCGTCGGCGCCGAGCTTCATCACCGCGTCGAGGTCGTCGGCGACCCGCGCGGTGTAGTTCGCGCGGATGTCGTCCCACGGGTCGGCGGAGATGGCCCGCTCCTGGCGGACCGGGCCGTGCGGCGCCTGGTGCCAGAACCCCATCTCGACGCTGGTCTCGTCGGTCTTCGGCGGGTCGGTGGCGTCCTGCACCGACGCCGCGAGGATCGACTCGGCCAGGTCGTCGCTCACCGCGGAGACGGCGACGTAGGCGATGCCGCTGCTCCACTTGTTGCTGAGCAGCGTCCATCCGTCGCCTTCGGCGAGGACGGACTCCTTGCCTTTCTCGTGCGCGACCCGCACCAGCCGGGCGCCGTCCGGGCGCAGCGGGGCCTCCGGGCGGACGTGCGTCAGCCGCGTCGACCGCGACCAGGGCTGCTCCCCGGACGCGAACGGCCGCAGCGACAGCACGTCCATCACGTCGGCGGGGGAGTTGCCGTCGTTGAGGTTGAAGACCACGGGCAGCGCCGCGTCCGGGCCGGGTGCGGTGGCGCTCTCCCCGGGCTCCCTCGGCGTGATCAGGTGGACGACCTCCTGCGACGGCTCGTGCGGCGTGGTCATGGTTTCGATGATCAGGCCCCGCGGCGGACGGCGTCCACCGAATTAGCCGAACCGGACGGGTTCGTCACGGCGGGTGCGGCTCGCCCGCCTCGCGGGGGTTCGGGGGCCGGGGGCGCGCTCCGGGGCGCTCCGGGGCGGCCCGTCAGGAGGAGCCGCCGCGGAGTTCGCGGGCGGCTTTGCGGTCCTCGGCCTCCTTGAGGTCGAGCTTCTCGGCCTCCTCGGGCGTCGGCGCGGTCCCGCCGAGGTGGGCGGGCTGCCACCAGCGCTCGTTCTCCTTGGGGACGTCGGGGTACTCGCGCTGCGCCCGGTCGAGCAGTTCCGACATGCGGCGGTGCAGTTCGGCGGTGACCGCCTCGTAGTCGTCGCCGCGCTTGGGGTACATCGGCTCGCCGATGAGGATGGTGACCGGCACGTTGCGCTGGAACAGGCGGCGCTTGCGGCCCTTCGTCCAGAGCCGCTGCGGGCCCCAGAGCGCGATGGGGATCAGCGGTGTCTTGGACGCCACCGCCATCCGCACCGCGCCGGACTTGATCTCCTTCACGGTGAACGAGCGGGAGATCGTCGCCTCGGCGAACACCCCGACGATCTCGCCGCCCTTGAGCGCTTTGAGCGCGGCCGCGTAGGAGGAGGCGCCGGCCTCCCGGTCCACCGGGATGTGGTGCATGCCGCGCATCAGCGGCCCGGCGATCCGGTTGTCGAAGATCTCCTTCTTCGCCATGAAGCGCGCGAGCCGCCCGGCGGGGTGGACGGCGAGCCCGGCGAAGATGAAGTCCAGGTAGCTGATGTGGTTGCTGACCAGCACCGCGCCCCCGGTGCGGGGAATCTGCTCGGTCCCCTCCAGGCGGAACTTGAGGTTGAGCGCCTTGAAGACTCCCTTAGCCGTCTTGATCACCGGCGGGTACACGTGTTCGGCCATGTCAGCACCGTACTTGAGCTCATGGTGATCAGCGACCGAGAGCGGAGAACCGCGATGCATCGCACAACCGGGGTCGTCTCTGAGAAGGTTGTGGTGTGACGTGATCCCGTAACCGTGGAGGGGGATGAGCAATGGAACCGTTGGACGCGGCGGCGGACGTGCACGCGCTCATCCGCGATGTGCTGCCGGACCTCGCGCCGACCGCGTGGTTCGACCCGGGCACCTCGGAGGTCGTGCTGCCGGTGGGCCGGTCGGAGGCGCGGGCGTCGAGCTGGACGGTGCTGGAGCGCTGCGCCCGCGAGCCCCGTGCGGCGTGGCCGAAGGTGGTGGACGAGTGGGTGCGCGAGGTCGGCGACCGCGCGTTCCTCGCGGTCGGGGAGATGGAGCTGTTCGGGGACGTCCGCGAGCTGCTGCGGCTGCGGATCGTGCCGAAGCTCGCGCCGCGCGAGCGCGAGGGGCTCGTCGTCGTCCCGGCCGGCGACCACTTCGACGCGATGGTGATGATCGAGCACCCGCGCTACGGGGGGCCGCTGACGAAGGCGCGGGCCGGGCTGCTCGGCCTGCACAAGCTCGGTTACGTGATGACGAACACCCATGACCGCGAGCTCGCCGACGTCGAGGTCCGGGTGCAGCCGCTGCTGCCGGGACGGGACGTCCGCGTCGTCTCGAAGCCGGGCAGCCGGTACGTGTCGGCGCTGCTCAGCGAGGTCGACCAGTTCCTGCCGTGGCCGAACGAGCACGGCGCGCTGGTCGGGGTCCCGTGCCACAGCACGCTGCTGCTGTACCCGATCACGTCGGCGGCGGTGCTGGAGGTGCTGCCGGTGTTCGCGGACGTCGTCCGCGAGATGCACGGCGACGCCGACGACCCGTGCGCGCCGGGCGTGTACTGGAGCCACGGCGAGCGCCGCCTCACCCCGCTGGACCCGGACGCGACGCCGTCCGGGTCGGACGAGTTCGCCGCGCTGCTGCGCCGCCTCCCCGACGAGAGCTGAGCGGGCCTACGGCAGCTTCCAGTCGACGGGCGGCGCGCCCTGCTTCTGGAGGATCTCGTTGGCGCGGCTGAACGGGCGCGAGCCGAAGAAGCCGCTGTCGGCCGAGCGGGGGCTCGGGTGCGGCGACTCGATGCAGGGCACGCCGCCGAGCATCGGCTTGAGGTTGCGGGCGTCGCGTCCCCACAGGATCGCGACGAGCGGGCGGCCGCGCCCGGCGAGCGCGCGGATGGCCTGCTCGGTGACCTCTTCCCAGCCCTTGCCGCGGTGCGAGCCGATCTTGCCGGGCATCACGGTGAGCGCCCTGTTGAGCAGCAGGACGCCCTGCTCGGCCCACGGCGTGAGGTCGCCGGTGGACGGCTCGGGGTGGCCGAGGTCGTCGCAGTACTCGCGGAAGATGTTGATCAGGCTCGCGGGCAGCGGCCGGACGTGCGGCGCGACGGAGAAGCTGAGCCCGACCGCGTGCCCCGGGGTGGGGTAGGGGTCCTGCCCGACGATGAGGACGCGGACGTCGTCGAAGGGCTGGGTGAACGCGCGCAGGACCATGTTCCCGGCGGGGAGGTACCGCCGCCCGGCCGCGACTTCCGCGCGCAGCCAGTCCCCGGCGGCGGCGATCGTCCCGGCGACGGGCCGCAGCGCGTCCGCCCAGCCGGCTTCGACGATCTCTGAGAGGGGGCGTGCCGTCATGGCGCCACACCCTAGCGAGATGATCGGACACGCCGCGGCTTGATGGGGCCGGTGAGATTTCCTGACCGGGGTCGCGCGGAAAATAATCAAAACTTCGTGAAAACCTGCTCAAAATACGCCGAGGTGAGGGGGGAATGCCCCGTTAAGACCTTATTTCTTCTCGCTCACAATGTTGACCCGCCGCCCGGCCACGACATAACTCTCAAGAGGTAGGCAGGCGCACGACGAGCGGACGGGACGAGAGCATGGGCCAGCTGACCACCGTGGACGCGACCTTCCTCCACGCCGAGACCGGCACCACGCACGCGCACATAGCCGGGGTCGGCGTCGTCGACCCGGCCGGCTGCCCCGGCGGGCGGCTCACCGCCCCGCTGGTGGCGTCGCTGATCCGCGAGCGTGCGCACCTGGCCGCGCCGCTGCGGCAGCGGCTCGTCCAGGTCCCCTTCTCCCTCGACCACCCCTACTGGGAGGACGACCCCGACTTCACGCCCGAGCGGCACATCTCGGAGATCGGGCTGCCCGCGCCCGGCACCCGGCGGCAGCTCGCCGAGGTCGTCGCGATGCTCCACGAGCGGCCCCTCGACCGCGCGCGCCCGCTCTGGGAGATCGTGCTCGTCCAGGGGCTCGAAGGCGGCCTCACCGCCGTCTACGCCAAGGTGCACCACGCCGCGACCGACGGCGTCATGGCCGCCGAGACGCTCGCCGCGCTGCTCGACCTCACCCCCGAGCCCCGCGAGGTGCACCCCGACCCCGACCGGATCCCCGAGCGCGCCCCCGCGCTCGGCGACATGCTCCGCACCGGCCTGCTCAAGGCCGCGCTGCACCCGGTGAAGGCCGCGCTGTCGATGGCCCGCGCCGTCCCGCACGCCGACGAGATCCCGGGCGTCGCCGCCATCCCCGGCGTGGGCCTCGCGTCCGCGTTCGTCCAGGGGGCGCTGCGCCGCGAGGGCCTGCCGCGCGTCCCGCGGTCCAGCGCGCCGCCCACCCCGTTCAACCGGCCGATCGGCCCGCGCCGCGCCGTCGCCTGCGGCGAGCTGCCGCTCGACGAGGTCAAGCGGATCGGCCGGGGGCTCGGCGGCAGCGTCAACGACGTCGTCATGGCGCTGTGCGCGACCGCGCTGCGGCAGTGGCTCGACAAGCGCGGCGAGCTGCCCGACCGCCCGCTCGTCGCCGGCGTCCCGGTGTCGCTGCGCGGCGGCCGGTCCACCACCGACGCGTGCAACCAGGTGTCGATCATGACGGCGCCGCTCGCCACCCACATCCCCGACCCCGCCGGCCGGTTCACGGCCGTCCGCCGCGACATGGACCTCGTCAAGCGCCGCTTCGCCGTGACGTCCGGGAGCTGGGTGCGGGAGCTGAGCGGGCTCGTCCCCGCGCCCGTCGCCGGGCCGCTGACGCGGCTCGTCCTGCAGGCCGGCGCGGCCGTCTCGCTCCGCCCGATCAACCTGGTGATCTCGAACGTGCCGGGCCCGCAGTTCCCGCTCTACCTGTGCGGCGCGCGCGTCCTCGGCTACTACCCGATCTCGGTGGTGACGGACGTCAGCGGCGGCCTCAACATCACCGTGTTCTCCTACGACGGGACGGTCGACATCGGCATCGTCGCCTGCCGCGACCTCGTCCCCGACCCGGCCGAGATCATCGACCACCTCGACGACGCCCTCGACGAGCTCAAGGCCCTCGTGGCGGACTGACCGGAGACGGGCTGACCGGAGACGGGGTGACCCGGAGCGCCTCCCGGTGCCGCCACGCGAGTTCCAGCGCGGCGGCGCCGGCGGGCTGCATCGGCGCCGGGACGGTCCCGTCGAACGGCGCGCGCGCCACCTCGCCCTCGGCGTTGACCTCGACCGCGTCCCCGAACAGCTCGGCGAACGCGTCGTCGTCGAACACCACGGCGGTCAGCACGTCCAGCGCGAGCGTCAGCGGGTCGACGCCGATGCCGAGCAGGTGGGCGCGCGCCCGCCCGGCCGTCCGGGCGGCGGTCAGCGCGCGGTGGAAGGGCCACGCGTCCTGGTCGAACGCGGCGCCGTAGTCCTCGTCCCGGCCGAGCACCTCCTCGGCGTACTCGCGGACCATGCAGCGCCACAGGTCGAGGTCGCGGCGCTCGTCCGCCGCGCGGAGCGGCTGGAAAACCCCGACCGGCATCACCTGGAGCAGGCCGCCCGCGTGCGCCACCTTCGCCGGGTCGCGCCGGTGCAGCAGGTACGTCCCGGACGCCGTCAGCGTCACGGTCGTGATCGCCGGGAGCACGGTGCGGCGGGCGAGGTCGCACGGGTCGCCGATCCGGTCCCGCAGGCCGCGCCGTCCCGCGGCCAGCTCGTGCGCGACCGCCTCACCGACGTTCACCCCGTCGAAGTACCGCGCGGGCGAGAGCCGCAGCACCGGCCGGTCCGCCGGCGGCTCGACGGCGACGAGCCGGTAGGCCGGGCGGTCCTCGAACACCGCCGGCGGCGCGAGCGCCCCGAGGGCCTCCGCGTACGTCCGGTACCCGGGTGGCAGGCCGTCCGGCGGGGCGGCGACGGCGGGCGGCGGGGGCGCCGGGTCCCAGGCGAGCCGGACGTCGCCGAGCGGGACCGGCGCGTCCGGAACCCAGCCGTCCGCGCACCGCAGCGGCGTGCCCGCGACGCGCGGGACGTCCGGGTACAGGCCGTCCGCGACCTCCCCGAGCCGTGCCCGCGCGCCGTCGAGCGCCGCCCGTTCGTCCCGCCACCGCGCCTCGCCGTCCATGCCCGCCACCCTACGGACCGGGGCGCGGGCGGGGTCACGCCGCGCGGGCGGCGAGCTCGCGCTCGATGTCCTCCTCGATGAGGTCCATGTTGATCAGCCCGGCGGTCCAGACGGCGTCGGCCGCCGCGATGATCACCTGTCCGGCGGGCTTGGCGACGTTCCCGGCCGCCCACACGCCGGGCACGCTGGTGAGGCCGAACTGGTCGGTCTTCACCTGGCCGTCCTCGGTCAGCTCGCAGCCGAGGTCGGTCAGCGGGCCGGAGCGGGCGACCATGCGCGGGCCGAGGAAGACGGCGTCGCACGGGACGGTCTCCCCGCCGGCCAGGTCGAGGCCGGTGACGCGGTCGCGCTCGACGGCGAGCCGGGCCGGTTCGCCCGGGACGACGGTGACGCCGCGGGCGGCGAGCCGGTCGGCGTCCGCTCCCTGCGGCGCCTCGGCGGTGACGAGCGCGACGTCCGCGGACCACTGCGTGAGCAGCAGCGCCTGGTGCACCGACATGGGGCCGGTCGCCAGTACGACGATCTTCTGGTCGCGGACCTCCCAGCCGTGGCAGTACGGGCACATCTGCACCTCGCGGCCCCAGCGTTCGCGCAGGCCGGGGACGTCCGGGAGCTCGTCGACGACGCCGGTGGCCACCAGCAGCCGCCGGCCGTGCAGGACGGTCCCGTCCCGCAGCGTCACGGCGAAGCCGCCGGCGGTCCGCTCGGTGCGCTCGACGGCGCCGTCGACGATCTCGCCGCCGTAGCCGCGGACCTCGGTCCGGCCGATCCTGCGCAGCTCCTCCGGCGGCATCCCGTCCCGGGACAGGAAGCCCTGCATGTGCGCGACGGTCGCGTTGCGCGGCTCGCCGGAGTCGACGACGGTCACGCGGCGGCGGGCCCGGGCCAGCACCAGGGCCGCGCTCAGCCCGGCCGGGCCGCCGCCGATGATCAGTACTTCCCGCTGCTCGTTCCCCAGGTGTTCGCTCATGCCGCCGAGGATGCGCGACGCCCTGCGGGATTGACAAACTTCGTTGCCGAAACTGCAATGGACCCATGAGCGAACCGATCGAGGACGTGCTGGCGGGCGTGGGGGAGCGGCTGCGGCGGCTGCGCCGGGAGCGGGAGGTGACGCTGTCCGCGCTCGCGGAGTCCACCGGCATCTCGGTGAGCACGCTGTCGCGGCTGGAGTCGGGCAAGCGGCGGCCCAGCCTGGAGCTGCTGCTGCCGCTCGCGCAGGCGTACCAGGTGCCGCTGGACGAGCTGGTGGGCGCGCCCGAGGTCGGCGACCCGCGCGTCCGGCTGCGGCCCCAGAAGCGGGGCGACCTGATCGTCATGCCGCTGACGCGCCGTCCGGGCGGCATCCAGGCGTTCAAGATGATCCATCCGGAGCGCCCGGGGAAGCCCGAGCCGAAGACGCACGAGGGCTACGAGTGGCTGTACGTCCTGAACGGGCGGCTGCGGCTCATCCTCGGCGACCGCGACCTGGTCCTGGAGCCGGGGGAGGCCGCCGAGTTCGACACCCGGCTGCCGCACTGGTTCGCGGGCGTCGGCGGGCCGGTCGAGGTGCTCTGCCTGATGGGGCCGCAGGGTGAGCGCTTGCACATGCGCGCCCAACCCAGACGGAAGTGACATACATTGGCTTTCCGTGCAGAACGCCCAAACTCCCCAGCATCCCCAGGAGACCGGAGAGACCAGGACCGCACCCGTCGCGTGGGCGCTGTGGGGCGTGGGCATCGCCGCCTACGTCGCGGCGATCCTGCACCGGACGTCGTTCGGCGTCACCGGAGAGGACGCCCTGCACCGGTTCGACGCGTCCGCCGGGATCCTCGCCACGTTCACGGTCGTCCAGCTCCTCGTCTACGCGGGGCTGCAGATCCCCGTCGGGCTGCTGCTCGACCGCGTCGGCCCGCGCCGGATGATCGCGGGCGGGGCGCTGCTGATGGCCGCCGGGCAGGCGCTGATGGCCGCCGCGACGTCCGTCCCGCTCGCCGTCGCCGCCCGCGTCGTCGTCGCGGCCGGGGACGCCATGACGTTCATCAGCGTGCTCGGCATCGTCGGCGCGTGGTTCGCGCCGCCGCGCGTCCCGGTCGTCACCCAGCTCACCGGCCTGCTCGGGCAGCTCGGGCAGGTGCTCAGCGCGGTCCCGCTGGTCGCGCTGCTGCACGGCCCCGGCTGGGGCGCCGCGTTCGGGTCCGCCGCCGCCCTCGGCGTGCTGGTCGGCGTCCTCGCGCTCGCCGTGCTGCGCGACGCCCCGCCCGACGCCGCGCGGGCCGCGTCCCCGACGCCGCGCGAGATCGGCCGCGACCTGCGCGCCGCGTGGCGGCAGCCCGGCACCCGCCTCGGCCTCTGGACGCACTTCGTCACCCAGTTCGCCTCGAACGCCTTCGCCCTGATGTGGGGCTACCCGTACCTGGTGTCCGGCCAGGGCATGGAGCCCGCGACCGCCTCGACCCTCCTCACCGTGTTCGTCCTGGCGAACATGGTGTCCGGCCCCTACATCGGACGGCTCGTGGCGCGGCACCCGCTGCGCCGCTCGTGGCTCGTCCTCGGGATCGTCGGCCTCAACGCCGGGGCGTGGGCCGCGACGCTCGCGTGGCCGCCGCCCGCGCCCGCCTGGCTGCTGGTCGTCCTCGTGCTGTGCGTCGCGCTCGGCGGCCCCGGCGCCATGATCGGCTTCGACTACGCCCGGACGTTCAACCCGCCCGGACGGCACGGCGCCGCCACCGGCATCGTCAACGTCGGCGGCTCGGTCGGCGCGCTCGTCACCATCCTGCTCGTCGGGGTCGTGCTCGACGCCGCGTCGCCCGGCCGGGAGTACACGCCCGAGGCGTTCCGCCTCGCGTGGACCGTGCAGGCGCTCGTCTGGGCGGTCGGCGTCGCCGGGGTGCTGCGCACCCGCCGCCTCGCCCGCCGCGAACTCGCCCGCCTCGCCCCCGTGGGGCCGGGCGGGTCAGCGGGCGAAGCCGTGCAGCAGCGCGCGGACCATGCCTGACGGGTCGGGCTGCGGCACGCCGATGAGGCCCCGGTACACGGCCAGGCCGACGACCATGTCCGACAGCAGCCACAGGTCGGCGTCCGCGGCCAGCTCGCCGCGCTCGATCGCCCGGTCGTAGATCGGCCGGCTGCGGGCCATCCGGTCGCGCATGGCGGTGCGCAGGATCTCGCCGACCGCCGGGTCGCGGCCCGCCTCGCCGAACATCTCGCGCGTCCGCTCCGCGAACTCGGGCGCGTTCCAGACGGCGAGCGTCTCGGAGACGATCACCAGCAGGTCGCCTTCGAGCGAGCCGGTGTCGGGGACGGCCGTGACCTGGGCGTCCATGGCGGCGCGGATCGCGTCGAGCAGCATGTCGCGCTTCGTCGCGTAGCGGCGGAAGACGCTGGCCCGGCCCACCCCGGCGGCCGCGGCCACCTCGTCCACGGTGAACGACGGCCCCTTCGCCACCAGCAGCTCGACCGCCGCCCGCTTGATGCGCGCGTCCACCGCGGGATCGGGCTTGCGCCCCCGAGCCATCATTGTGATACTCCTAGTATCAGATACTGCAAGTCTCAGAATGGGTTCCGAACATGAGAGTACTCATCGCCGGCGCGGGTGTCGCGGGACTGAGCGCGGCGCGCGGCCTCGCCCTCGCCGGGCACGACGTCGAGGTGTACGAGGCGGCGCCCGAACTCCGCACCGAAGGCGGCTCGATCTCGATCTGGCCCGCGACCGCCGGCATCCTGCGCGAGTTCAAGGTCGACCTCGACGGCGCGGGCCGCCGGCTGGAGGCGATGGTGAGCCTCTCGCCGCGCGGCCGCCGCCTCGGCGCCATCGACCTCACCGCCGTCGAGCGCGCCTTCGACGGCCTGCCCGCCCTGCACATCGCCCGCCGCGAACTCGTCGAGCGCCTCGCCGACGGCGTGCCCGTCCGCTACGGGCACGAGATCACCGAGGTCGACCCCGACCGCGCGGAACTCGTCTTCGCCGACGGGCGGACCGTGCGCGGCGACCTGCTCGTCGGCGCCGACGGCCGCCGCTCGGTCGTCCGGCGGGCCCTCGGCGGCCGCGAGGCGCGGCTCAACGGCTGGGCCACCTGGCAGGCGTTCACCGACCTGCCGTCCGACATCGCCGGCGGCGGCCGGACCGTGCTCGTCTCCGACGGGCGGTCGCTCGGCAGCATCGCCCCCGCCGGGCACGGCCGCGCCCTGTGGTGGTTCGACCTGCGCGCCAAGCCCGGAAGCCGCTTCTGGGACTCGCCCGGCATCCTGGACCGGCTGCGCGAGCGGTTCGGGCGCTGGCCCGACCCGTTCCCCGCGGTGCTCGAACACGCCGAGACCGCCGGCTTCTACCCGCACCACCTGCACCGCGTCCCGTCCACCTGGGGGCGCGGCCCGACCACCCTCCTCGGCGACGCCGTCCACACGATGCCCCCGGCCATGGCGATGGGCGCCGCCCAGGCCGTCGAGGACGCCTGGGCGCTGAGCCGCACCCCCGGCGACCCGCGCGCCTACGAGCGCGCCCGCGCCAGGACCGTCCGCCGCGTCGCCCGCATGGTCGCGACCGAGATGCCCAGCCGCCAGGGGCCGATCACCGGGCTCGTCCCGGACGCCCGCTCCACCAAGTCGTACGTGAAGTGGCTCCGCTCCGCCACCGACTACTTCTAGCCGCGCAGCTCCAGCGTGCAGCACTTCGGGCCGCCGCCCGCCTTGCGCAGCTCCGACAGGTCCACCGGAACCGGCTCGTACCCCCGGGCGCGCAGCGTCCCGATCAGCCCCTCCGCCTCGGCGTTGACCACCACGTTGCGGCCGTCGCAGACGGCGTTCAACCCGAGCACCGCCGCGTCCCGCTCGTCCGCCGTGACGGCGTCCGGGAACAGCCGCTCCAGCACCGCCCGGCTCCCGGGCGAGAACGCGCCCGGGAAGTACGCCACGTTGTCGCCGCCCAGCGGGAACAGCGCCGTGTCCAGGTGGTAGAAGCGCGGGTCGACCAGCCGGAGCGTCACCACCGGACGCCCGAGGAACTCCTGCGCCTCCTGGTGCGCGGCGATCTCCGTCCGGAAGCCCGTCCCGGCCAGGATCACGTGGTCGAGCGTGAGGAAGTCGCCCTCGCCCTCGTTCACGTGCTCCGGCTCGCGCACCACCGCGAACCCGTTCGCCCGCAGCCACGCCGCGTACGCGGGGCCCTCCGCCCGCCGCTCCGCGTGCGCGAACCGCGCCCCGTACACCCGGCCGCCCACGACCAGCGCGCCGTTCGCCGCGAACACCATGTCCGGCAGCCCCGCCACCGGCTCGATCAGGCTCACCTCGTGCCCCAGCGCCAGGTACGCGTCCCGCAGCGCCTCCCACTGCGCGACCGCCCGGCCCGCGTCCGCGCCCGCCGCCGGGTCCATCCACGGGTTGATCGCGTACGTGACGGCGAAGTGCTCCGGGCGGCACATCAGGTAGTGCCGCCGCAGCGCGGTCCGCGCGGGTGCTGGCTCCATCGCCGGCATGACGGTCATGCGTGTCTCCACAGGCTTCCGAAGAGAGGATCCGACTTATCGAAAGCCTAAGAAGCCGCGCGCCGCGAACCAATGCGCGAACCTTGCGCTCATCTGGCGTTTCATTGCTGCTTCGCCCCGACCCGAGGCGAAACGTTGCGTGCCGTGAGGAACACTGGATAATGCCCCGGATGGACTCGACCAGCGACCTGTGCACGATCGAGATCGATCGGGGCACCATCCGGCTCAAGGCGATCGAGATGGGCCTCACGTACGGCGGCCTGATCGAGGCGCGCCGGAGGCCCGGCTGAACGACCAGATCATCGAGGATGCGGCCGAGCAGGCGGCCCGCCGGTACCGGTGCGGCCCGGCGTGGCTCGTCCCGCCGATGCGAAGCGCCCCCGAGGTCGACCCCCACACGGGCCACGTCTACGAGTACCTGTACCCCGTCCGCTGCACGGGCCTGTTCGAAGGGCCCCCGACGCCGCGCGCGGGCGACGGCTGGTGGACCTCCCGGCTCGTCGTCGTGTGGTTCCAGCAGGCGGGCGACCGGATGGTCCACCCGGACGCCGCCCGCGCGATGCGCCCCATGCCGTGGGACGAGATGGCCGAGGACCTCACCTTCGACGACTGGTGAGGAAATCGGCAACCGCCGCGGTCTGCCCGAGGATCGCGTGCCCGGTCTCCGGCAGCAGCACCACGGTCGAGTCCGGGACGTTCTCCTGGACGCGCCGCGCCGTCCCGCGCGAGTCGAACATGACGTCGCGCCCGCCGACGATCACCAGCACGGGCATGCGCAGCCCGCGCAGCGCGCCGTCCGGGAACACCGGCAGCCGCTCCGTCCGGGGCCGGAACCGCTCGAAGGTCAGCACCAGCCCGTCCAGGACGGGCCCGTCCGGCAGGCCCGTCACCTCCGCCGCCGACCGGCGCACGCCGCCGCGCCCCAGCGCGCGCACGACCAGTGCCTTGGCGAGCCAGCCGACCTTCTGCCGGCCCAGCCCGCCCGGGCACAGCAGCGCCAGCCGCCGCACCCGCTCCGGGCGCCGGACGGCGTAGTCCAGCGCGAACCAGCCGCCGAGGGACGCCCCGACGAACGCCGCGTCCGCCAAGCCGAGCCCGTCCAGCACGTCGTCCAGCCACAGCGCGGGCGCGCCCGTCCCGAGCTCCGGCCGCGACGGCGCGCTCAGCCCCGGCTCCCCGACGAGGTCGACGGCGTGCACGCGGAAGTCGCGCGCCCACACGGCGACGTCGTCCAGCCACATCGTCGCGTTCGCCCCCGACCCGTGCAGGAGCACCACCGGCGGCGCGTCCGCCAAACCGGAGACGACGGCGAACGTCTCGCCCTCCCGCGTCGGCACCCGCACGTGCTCGGCGGGCACCGGCCACCCGGCCAGGTTCGCCCGGTACATCCGCAGAAGCTCACGCTCCCCCTCGAGGGACTTGTAGATCGTGCTCACATCACACCTCTTCATCCTGCAAACATCCCTATTAGGTCACTTATACACGCTCATAGGTAAGCTTGCGTCATGAAAATGAGGTGACGGCGCCCTCGCTCGGGGCTAGCGTCCCGACCATGGACGACCACTTCGGCGAGAGCGTCGCGGCCACCTACGACGAGACGTCGGCGGAGATGTTCGCCCCGGACGTCGTCGGACCGGCGGTCGACCTGCTGGCCGAACTCGCCTGCGGCGGCCGCGCCCTCGAACTCGGCATCGGCACCGGCCGCATCGCCCTGCCGCTCGCCCGCCGCGGCGTCCCCGTCCACGGCATCGACCTCTCCGCCGCCATGGTCGCCCGGCTGCGCGCCAAGCCCGGCGGCGACGCGATCGGCGTGACGATCGGCGACTTCGCCGCGACCCGCGTCCCGGGCACGTTCGCGCTCGCCTACCTCGTCTTCAACACGATCAACAACCTGACCGAGCAGGACGCCCAGGTCGAGTGCTTCCGCAACGCCGCGGCCCACCTGGAGCCCGGCGGGTGCTTCGTCGTCGAGGTCGGCGTCCCCGACCTCCGCCGCCTCCCGCCCGGCCAGACGACCGTCCCCTTCCGCGTCGGCGCGACGAGCTGGGCGTACGACCGCTACGACTGCGCCACGCAGGCGATGAGCTCGAACTACGTCACCGTCGAGGACGGCCGCGGCGAGTTCCGCTCGATCCCGTTCCGGTACGTGTGGCCGTCCGAACTCGACCTGATGGCCCGCATCGCGGGCATGGAGCTCGTCGGCCGCTGGTCCACGTGGACGCGCGCCCCGTTCACCCACGAGAGCGAGGAGCACGTGTCCGTGTGGCGCAAGCCCGCCCCGTGAGCGCCCGTCAGGTGATCGTCACGACCACCTTGCCGAGGGCGCGCCCCTCGCCGAAACCCCCTCCGGGCGAGCGGAAGGTGACCGCTTCCGCGACACCCGGTCCACGCCCCGTTCGTCCGGCACGGGCTCACGGCATGAGCGCCCACACGACCTTCCCGACCCCGGTGGCGGACGGCCGGATGCCCGTGTCCTTCGCGTAGGCCGCGACGATCGCGAGACCCCGCCCGTCCAGGTCGTCCGGTCCCGCCTCCCGGCTTCGCGGGAGTTCGGGCGACGGATCCCAGCACTCGAACAGCGCCGCACCCGCCCGCACCGCGATACGAATCCGGATCTCGCGCCCGTACGCCGCGTTCACCGCGTTCGTCACGATCTCGCTCGCCACGACCGCCGAGTCGTCGATGGCAGCCCGCTCGAACGTCCAATTCGCGAGCGCGTACCGGACGAGTTCGCGAGCGAGCACGACGGACGATTCCACAGCGAGCAGAGTCATCCGCATTTCGTCCGATTTGCCACATTCTATTCCTGAGTGTTGACCGCTCATGGCCGCCGTCCCTTCTCCTGTGATTCCGTCCACAGAATCGGCGGCGGCGAGTTAGCGTGTGATGGATTGCAATCCAGTCAATACGGGGGAGTTGCAATGACCGTCCGGGAGACGATCGACCCGAACTCGTCACTCTGGGCCTGGCTGGCCTTCGACCTGTGGCTTTACCGCACCCAGCGAGGTCTCTCCCTGGCCCAGGCGGCACTGGTCGTCAAGGTCGCGCGCGGCACCGTCTCGAACTGGGAAGCGGGCCGCCACCGGCCGAACGATGACCATATGGCGCTCCTCGACAAGGCATGGAACACCGGCGGCCACTTCCAGCGCCTCATGCACTACGCGCGGACGGGCCACGACCCCGACTGGTTCAAGCAGTACGTCCAGTACGAGGCGGCCGCCGAGGTCATCAAGGTCTACAACGGCAAGAACGTGCCGCTACTGGTGCAGACGGAGGAGTACGCACAGGCCATTCTGAAGACCGATGTTCCGGTGCAGACGGCGGAATCCCTCAGTAAGGCGCGCATGAAGCGGCAGTCGGTCTTGGGACGTACCGGGGCACCGTACGTGTGGATCTTGATCGACCAGGAGGTGCTCGAATGTCCGGTCGGATCCAAGGAGGTCATGGCGGGGCAACTGCGCCACCTTCTCGGTGTCGATGACGGTCCGCAGTTGAGCGTCCGCGTGATCCTCCGCTCGGCCGGTCATCATCCAGGGCATGACGGCCCCTTTCAACTCCTCAAGGTCCATGGGCGGGAGATCGCTTACGCTGGAGCCCAGATCGGCGGGCGCTTGATCGAGACCAGTGACGAGGTCGCCGCACTCGGGATAAAGTTCGATCAAATCGGGGCATTTGCCCTATCTCGGGCGGATTCCCGGGAGCTGATCGAGCGGACGATGGGGATGTACCAGTGATCGTGTGGAGGAAGAGCTCCTACACCGGAAGCGCCAACGATGAGGTGTGCGTTGAGGTGGCCCACGTGAACGGTGGCGTTGCCGTACGCGATTCCAAGGATCCGGACGGGCCGCGCCTCGGCTTCGCCCGCCGGGAGTTCGGCGGCCTGCTGGACCGCATCCGGCGCGGCGACTTCGACCGCTGACCCCGAGGGCCGTCCCCGCGCCGTCCGTCCGGCGGCGGATCGGTCCGCTGCTCGGGTGACCGGATACGGACGCGGCCGGGTCGGTGTTCGTTCCCATGGTGAGCCGGGCGCGCTCAAGACGTTGGACGTACCTGGCGCACCTGATCACCGGTGCCGTCCCGCGGCGCGGCGATCTCGCCGGTGAACTACCGTCCGCCGAGATCGAATCCTGGTTCAGCCCGGCTCCGCCCGCCCTGTCCCAGGGCCCCACGGACCCCGCCATGCGCGCGGCGCTCGAAGCCGCCCCGGCGCATCTGCTGCGCGCGGCCGCCGCGCGCGAGACCATGCGGCTGGCGGCCCTCCTCCATCTCGACGGCACCCCGGGCCTCGCCGAGGCGGTCGCCGCGGCCGAGCGCGGAGAGGGCGTCACCGTGTCCCCGGAGTCCGAGCTCGGCGTGCACGTCCGCTCGTGGCTGGCGCGCTCACGTCGGGCGGGACGATCGCTCAACGACTTCGCCTGCTCCAAGATGAACGACGACGAGCGGAACGCCGCTTTCATGCTCGGCTGGTTCGCGAAGGCCCTGCATGCCGCGCTGTGGCACGAGCCGCGCGCCGCCGCCCGTGGGGCGCTCCACCCGCTCACGAAGGGCCCGGCCCCTCTGCGCGACCCCGCCCAGGAGGCCGCCCTCCTGGACCTGCTCCGCAGTGGCACCGAATCGATGTGATGGGACGCGGTTCGTTCCTTAGGCCTTGCAGCTCGGCGTTCGGCTCCTGCGTGAGGCGGGGTTAGGGCCGCAGCCACGGATCGCTCGGCCGCACCGTGTAGTGCCGGACGGACGAGCTTGTACCGGGGCATCGTGAGCCCGGTGGTCGACGTCGCCTCGTGTTCGTCCATCACGTCCCGGACGTCCTGAACGGGCGCAGCTCGTATGCCGCGTCGGCTTCGTCGACGCAAGGCAGTTTCTGAACTTACTGTCTGAGAAGCAACTGTGCATCTGCCTACCGTCGGGGGCGGTGTGGGTGTGTGCTGCGGGCTGTTCATCCTCCTCAACTGCGAAGTTGTGTCCGCGCTGGGCATTGACGGTGGATCAGTAGGCTCTTACGATCACGTACTCAGTGAGCAAAACCATACAAAACGTTCGGTAACAGGAGGTCGCGGTGGAGATGGCTGCGAACGGGCCGGGGGACGCCCTCGGCGACAGGTTCGTCGCTCGAGCGGCGGACCTGCTGCCCGGCCTGGTGGGTCTGCGGCGGGCGATCCACGCCGCGCCGGAGCTGGGCCTGCACCTGCCGGAGACGCAGCGCAAGGTGCTGGACGCGCTCGCTCCGCTCGGCCTCGAGGTGCGCACCGGGACGGCGCTGACCTCGGTGGTCGCGGTCCTGCGCGGCGCCCGTCCCGGCCCGGCCGTCCTGCTGCGCGCCGACATGGACGCCCTGCCCCTGCGAGAGGACGCCGACGTGCCGTTCCGGTCGTCCAACGGCGCGATGCACGCGTGCGGGCACGACTTGCACGTCGCGGGCCTGGTGGGCGCCGCCCGCCTCCTGCACGAGCACCGCGGCGAACTCGCCGGGGACGTCGTGTTCATGTTCCAGCCCGGCGAGGAAGGGTTCGGCGGCGCCCGGCTGATGCTGGACGAGGGGCTGCTCCAGGTGACCGGCGAACCTCCGGTCGCCGCGTACGCCGTGCACGTCGGGCCCGGTCCGCGCGGCACCTTCGTGACCAGGCCGGGTACGGTCACCGCGAGCTCGACGACCTTCGCCGTGGAGGTGTCCGGGCGGGGCGGGCACGGGTCCAGGCCGCACGAGGCGGTCGACCCGGTGCCGGTGCTCGCCGAGATCGTGCTGGGCCTCCAGGCGTTCGTCACCCGCCGGTTCGACGTGTTCGACCCCGTCGTGCTGTCGGTGACGAACCTCGCCGCCGGGACGGGCGCCGCCAACGTCATCCCCGGTTCCGGGAGCCTCAGCGGGACCGTCCGGACGATGTCCCCCGAGGCGCTGGCCAGGGTCGAGGCGGAACTGCCCGCCGTGGCCGCCCGCATCGCCGAGGCGCACGGGGCGACCGCCGCAACGGAGGTCACCACCGGGTACGAGCGTCGTCAACGACCCGGCCACGACCTCCCGGGCGCTGGACGTCCTCCGCGCGTCCTTCGGCGACGCCCGGGTCGTCGAGGCGCCGCACCCCACGATGGGCGCCGAGGACTTCTCGTTCGTCACCCGGGAGGTGCCGGGGACCATGCTGATGCTGCTGGCCGGCCCGCCCGGCCTCGACGGGCCGCCCGCGCCGAACCACTCCCCCCGCGCGGTGTTCGACGACGGCGTCCTCGCCGACCAGGCCGCCGCGCTCGCGCTGCTGGCCGTCCGGACGCTCGACGGGGCGGCGCGATGAGCGCCCCCGCCGAGACGGCCGCGCCCGCGGCCCGCGGGAGCGGCGGGCGGGCGGCGCGCGGCCGGAACCTCGCGCTGCTCACCGCGTCCACCTCGATGGACAACACCGAGAGCAGCCTCACCACGGTGATGTTCCCGCTGATGCGGGACGCCTTCGGGCTGTCCGGGGCGGCGCTCGGCCTGATCACGGCGGTCACCAAGGTCGCCGGCGCCCTCACGAGCGTCCCGTGGGCGCTGCTCGCGCGCCGGCACTCGCGGCGGACGGTCCTGGCGGTCTGCTCGGGCTTCTGGGGCGCGTGGATCATCGCGGCGGGCCTGTCCCCGAACTTCGCCGTGTTCCTCGTCCTCTACGGCATCGGCGCCGCCGGGTTCGCCGGGTCGGGCGCCATCGCGCTGGAGATCCTCGGCGACGTCTACGACGACCACCACCGGGGCCGCGCCACGGGCGTCCTGTACGCCGGGGTCGCGGTCATCACCGGGGTCAGCGCGCCGCTGTTCGGGCTCCTGTCGCACTTCGACGACGGGTGGCGCTACGGGTACCTCGCCTCGGGCGCGGTCTGCCTGCTGGTCGGGGTGCTGATCCTGGCCTTCCTCGACGACCCCGGCCGCCCCCGTCCCGCCGCGCCGCCCCGGCCGTCCGGGTTCAGCGCCCGCAAGGCGGGCCGCGACCTCCGCGAACTGCTGCGCATCCGCACCTACCGCTACCTGCTGGTGCAGCGCCTCTTCTCCGGCCAGAACGTCATGATGACCTTCGGCATCGTCTACCTGGTCGAGGAGCGCGGGTTCACCACCGCCACGGCCTCGGTCATCGCGCTGCCGTTCGCGCTCGGCTACATCGTCGGCACCCTGCTCGGCGGGCGGCTCATGGACCGCGTGCACCGGGCCCTGCCGCGCAGCGGCCGCGTGGTGATGCTCCAGGCCAGCCAGCTCGGTTTCGCCGCCGCCGCCTGCGCCACCCTCACCGTCTCGGCGGACCGCATCGCGCCGTACATCGCGCTGTTCGCGGCCGTCGGGCTGCTCCAGGGGCAGGTGCCCGTCGTGAACCGGCCGCTGGTGATGGCCGTGGTGCCGCCGCACCTGCGGGCCGTCGCGTTCGCCGTCTCCGTCTACATGGTCGAGTCCGTCGCCATCGGCGGGTACGCGCTGCTCACCGGCCACCTCGGGGACCGGTTCGGGCTGCAGTACGGCCTGCTCGCCACCACGGTCGTCCTCACCGCCGCGAACGGCCTCGCCTCGGCCGCGCTGTACCGCCCCTACGCCCGCGACGGCCTCCGCGCGCACCTCCCGGACGGCGCGGGCTGAGTCCTTCCCGCGGAGCGGGGCCGTCCTCCGAAGGATGTACCGGCGAATCGTCGCGCCGAGGGACGATCCGGGCCGCGCCGCGCGTGATGCTGGAGACGTCCGACCAGCACACGGGGGGCCACGATGGAACCACGGACCGGTGACCTGGAGCGCGCCGAGCTGCGGGCGTCCGACGCCGACCGCAACGCGGTGTTCGAGCGCCTCGGCGACGCCCTCGCCGAAGGCGCCCTCGACACCGCGGAGTACAACCGGCGGCTCGAAGTCGCCGCCGCCGCGACCACCCTCGGCGCGCTCCGCCCCCTCACCGCCGACCTGCCGGTGTCGCGCGCCGCCCGCGCCAGGGAGGCCGCCGCCCGGCGGGCCGCGCGCGCCGAGGCCGACAAGCGCGAGTGGACCAAGGAGTGGGGCTACTGGGGCGGCGGCGCCCTGATCATGACGACGATCTGGGCCGTCGACGCCGTCCGCGACGGGGAGTGGGAGTTCTACTGGCCGCTCGTCCCGCTCGCCATCTGGGCCGCCGTCCTCGTCTCCTACATCCTCTGGCCGAGCAAGGACGACTGACGGGCGTCCGCGGCCGGTAGGTTCGGAGCATGCGTTTCACGTGGGTCGAATCGGGCGGCGGGCCGCTGGTGGTCGTGCCCGAGGCGCTGCTCGTCCGGTGGGCCGGTGCGGAGGGCGACGGCCCGGAGGAGACCTGGGGCGACTACGGCCGGGCCTGCGCGGTCGACGGGTACATCGGGCTGGTGCCGGTCGGCGCCGGGCACGCGCTCGTCCTCGGCGACGAGCCCGCGACCACCACCTACCTGCCGGACGAACGCGCCTTCCTGCGATGGTCGGCGGCCGACTCGGAGGCCGCCCTCGTCGCGGCCGCGGAGACCGCGCTGCGCTCGTCCGTCCGGTGGGACGAGGAGCTCACGTGAGACGCGGGCGGTCCCGCCGTCCTGTTCGACTCCGCCTACCCCGGCCCGGAACCGGGGCCGGGCGGCCGCCTGCGCGTCGAGCTCCCGCCGGGTCCCCACCGGGTCCGCGCGGCCTATCGCGAAGACGCGTCCGCCTGGATGCACCTGGTGAGGCTCGACCCGGCCGCCTGACCGGCGGCCCGGCAGTAGGGTTCCGGCGTGGACTGGGCGGAGCGGGTCACGACGGTCAACCAATGGCGGCGCGGCGACAAGCGGGCGCCGCACAAGCCGCTGCTGCTGCTGTACGCGCTCGGGCACTTCCAGAACCACGGCGACGAACCGATCGTCTACCGCGACGCCGAGGACCGGCTGCAGCACCTGCTCGACGAGTTCTGGCGGAAGGGCAGCAGCCCCGCCTACCCGTTCCACCACCTGGCGAGCGACGGCCTGTGGGACGTGCGGACGGCCGACGGCGGCGGCAGCCCCGGACCGAACGTCGGGCCGCTGCGCCGTACGGGCGCCGCCGGGCGGTTCGCGGACGACCTGGCGCGCGACCTTCGGGACGACCCGGGCCTCGCGGCGCGGCTCGGCCGCGCGGTCCTCGACGCGAACTTCGAGCCGTCGCTGCACGAGGAGCTGTGCGCGGCGGTGGGGCTCGCCGTGGACGGCGCCGCCGGGGCCCGCCGCCGCGACCGGGAGTTCCGCCGGGACGTGCTGGTCGCCTACGAGTACCGGTGCGCGTTCTGCGGGTTCGACGGCGCGCTCGACGGGACGGCCGTCGGGCTCGACGCCGCGCACGTCCAGTGGTGGGCGTTCAACGGGCCCGACGAGGTCGCGAACGGCATCTGCCTGTGCGTCATGCACCACAAGCTGTTCGACAAGGGCGTGCTCGGCATGACGGCGGAGCGCCGGATCACCGTGTCGACGATGTTCGTGGGGCGCGGGACCGCCGCGCGGACGCAGGTCCTCGACCTGGCGGGGCGCCCGGTCGAGCCGCCGCAGCGGGCGTTCCCGGCCGTGGCCGCCGAGCGGGTCGCCTGGCACGGCCGGGAGGTGTTCCGCGGCGCCCCGCGCGCCGCCTGAGCGGCGGCCGGGCGGCGGTGCGGGGCGTGCCCGGGGGCGGGCACGCCCGCGCGCTCACATGTTGATCATGTGGCCGGCGAGACCGTGCACGGCCTCCTTGACGGCCTCGCCCAGGGTCGGGTGGGCGTGGACGTTGCGGGCCACCTCGTGGACGGTGAGGTCCCACTGCTGGGCGAGCGTGAGCTGCGGCAGCAGCTCGGTGACCTCGGGGCCGATCAGGTGGGCGCCGAGGATCTCGCCGTACTTGGCGTCGCTGATCACCTTGACGAAGCCGTCGCCCTCGCCCATCCCGAGCGCCTTGCCGTTGGCGCTGTAGGGGAACTTGGCGACCTTGACGTCGAAGCCCTGCTCCTTGGCCTGCGCCTCCGTCCAGCCGAACGACGCGACCTGCGGCTGGCAGTAGGTGGCGCGCGGGATCATCACGTAGTCGAGCTCCATCGTCTCGGCGTCCGCGATGGTCTCGGCGGCGACGATGCCCATGGCCTCGGCGGCGTGCGCGAGCATCAGCTTGGCGGTGACGTCGCCGATGGCGTAGATGTGCGGGACGGACGTGCGGCAGCGGCCGTCGATGTCGATCGCGCCGCGCTCGGTCAGCCGCACGCCGGCCTTGTCGAGGCCGTAGCCGTCCACGTTCGGCTGGAAGCCGATGGCCTGCAGCACCTTGTCGGTCTCGATGACCTGCTGCTCGCCGGCCTTGCCGGTGATGGTGACCTTGACCTTCGGGCCGGAGTCGTCGATGGAGTCGACGCGGGTGGAGGTCAGGACGTCGATGCCGAGCTTGCGGTACCGCTTGGCGAGCTCCTTGGAGACGTCGGCGTCCTCGTTCGGCACCATGCGGTCGAGGAACTCGACGATCGTGACCTTGACGCCGTAGTTGTGCAGGACGTAGGCGAACTCGACGCCGATGGCCCCGGCGCCGGCGATCACGATGCTCTCGGGCAGCTCCGAGGTGAGGATCTGCTCCTCGTAGGTGACGACCCGCTCGGACAGGGCCGTCCCGGGCAGCAGCTTCGTGTGCGCGCCCGCGGCGATGATGCAGTTGTCGAAGGTGACGGTGTCGGACGAACCGTCGGCCTTCGCGACCTGGAGGGTGGTGGCGTCGGTGAAGGTGCCCCGGCCCTCGTAGGAAGTGATCTTGTTCTTCTTCATCAGGAACTGGACGCCCTTGACGAGCTTGTCCGAGACCTGGCGGCTCCGCTGGAACGCGGCGCCGTAGTCGAAGGACACCTGGCCCTCGACGTTGATCCCGTAGGTCTTCTGCTCCTGGGTGAAGATGTGGGCGAGCTCGGCGTTGCGCAGCAGCGCCTTCGAGGGGATGCAGCCGACGTTGAGGCAGACCCCGCCCCAGTACTTCTCCTCGATGATCGCCGTCTTCAGCCCGAGCTGTGCCGACCGGATCGCGGCGACATATCCACCCGGGCCCGCGCCCAGGACCACGACATCAAAGTGTTCGCTCATATTGAGTGACGATATTCCGCCGCGGGCGGTGCTCGCATCCTGGTCGCGCGGGAGGCGCGGGGGAGGGGATGCGGGGGAGGTCCGGGAGGTCCCGCCGAGGGACCCGCGCCGTCACGTACTGTTGTCTCCACGGGCGGTGGAACAGGGCGAGCCCGCCCGGTCGTTGTCGGCAGATGTCCCCGTCCCGCCCGGAACCCGGAGGAGAAGACGAGTGCGGATCCCCAAGCGCGTCAACGCCGTCCTGGACTGGATGGAGCAGCACACGCGGGCGCTTGCGGTGGTGTTCGTGCTGGTCGTGCTGGTGGCCGTCCTGGTGGCGCTGGTGACGGCGCTGGTCCCGCCCGCGGTGGGCCTGCCGGTCGCGGGGTTCGTCCTCGGCGCGTCCGCCGGCGGGTACATGATGCACGCGCGGATGGCGCGGCGGGTGGCGCGGGTCCGCCGGGAGGCGGACGACCTGCTGCGCGAGAACGGGGCGCTGCGGCACCGGTACAACGTGCTGGCCAGCGGGGTGATCACTCGGGAGGCGCAGGAGACGCAGGCGATCGTCCCGATCCCCGAGGACGACCTGCTGGACGTGCCCGACGATCCGCAGCGGACCGTGAGCCTGCCCGAGCTGACCGACGAGCTGCTCGGCATGGGCGAGGACGACGCGCACGACGCGCACGACGCGCACGACGCGGACGGGCGCGCGGCGTGGGACGGCGACCCCGCCGGGGACACCGCCGACCTCGAAGAGGCCGTCGAGGAATCTCGCCGCGGGTGACCGCTTCGCACCTCCGCGTTAGCTTTGTCGATCTTCGGGCAGGGCCAAGGCCGGGAGGTGCCGATGAGCTCAGAGTCCGGAGCGGCGCCCGCGGAACCGGCGGGCGGCGAGGCGGAGGTCGACGAGGCGGCGGTGCGCAAGGCCGTGATCGCCTCCGCGATGGGGAACTGCATCGAGTGGTTCGACTTCGGCGTGTTCAGCGCCGGGGTGATGACCGCGATCATCGGGGACGTCTTCTTCCCCGAGGATTCGGCGGGCAGCGCGACGCTGCGGTCGTTCGCGCTCATCGCGGCGGCGTTCCTCGCCCGGCCGTTCGGCGGGCTGTTCTTCGGGCCGATGGGCGACAAGCTGGGCCGCAAGCGGGTCCTGGCCACCACGATCATCCTGATGTCGGGCGCGACGTTCGTGATCGGGATCCTGCCGAGCTACGCGGTGATCGGCATCGCGGCGCCGCTGGTGCTGCTGGCCGTCCGGCTGATCCAGGGCTTCTCCACCGGCGGTGAGTACGGCGGCGCGGCGACGATGATCGCCGAGTACGCGCCGACGAACAAACGCGGGTTCTACGGCAGCTTCCTGGAGCTGGGGACGCTGGTCGGCTACATCCTCGGCGCCGGGCTGGTGCTGCTGATGACGGTGGTGCTCGGCGACGACGCGATGCGCGAGTGGGGCTGGCGGATCCCGTTCCTCATCGCGCTGCCGCTCGGCATCGTCGGGCTCTACGTCCGGACCCGCATCGAGGACACGCCGACGTTCCAGAAGATGGAGGAGGCCGGCAAGAAGGCGGCCTCGCCGCTGAAGGAGACGCTGGTCCACTACAAGCGGCGGATCCTCCTGCTGATCGGCATCGTGTTCCTGCTGAACATCGCGGACTACACGATGCTGACGTTCATGCCGTCCTACCTCATCGACTACCTCGACTACGACGACACGTCGTCGCAGCTCGTGACGATCGGGGTGGAGGCGGTGATGATCCTGTTCATCGTGCCGCTGGGGTCCCTGTCGGACCGGATCGGCCGCAAGCCGCTGCTGATCGCGGCGGCGGTCGGGTTCTTCCTGCTGTCGTGGCCGGCGTTCGCGCTGATGCAGACGAACGACGCGCTGGGCGTGCTGGCCGGGTACGCGATCATCGGCGGCCTGCTGGTGCTGATGCTGGCGGTGATCGGCTCGACGTTCCCGGCGATCTTCCCGACGAACGTGCGGTACGGGGCGTTCGCGATCGGCTACAACATCTCGACGTCGCTGTTCGGCGGGACGACCGCGGTCGTGGTCGGTTCGCTGATCAGCGTGACGGACTCGAACTACGTGCCCGCGTTCTACCTGATGCTGGCGGCGCTGGTGGCGTTCGTCCCGATCCTGAAGATCCCGGAGACGGCGCGGGTGCCGATCGACGAGGTCGGGAACGAGGACGCCCCGGAACTCGCGGGCTCCGGGGCGAAATAACGGTTTTCTGTTGATATGCGGCCCGGGGATCGCTCTTTCCGGCGATCCCCGGGCGAGCCTTTCGCCGTGTCAGCGGGCGAAATACCGGCGGGCCCAGCCCACCAGCGTTCCGGCGATCACCAGTCCGGCGACGGTCTCGATCGCGAGTGCGGTCCACACGATCACTGGGGGCCTCCTCTCGGGTCCGGCCGGGTCCCGCCTCCCGGGACCCGTCGCGCATCAGGCACAACACCACTATGCGGCCGATGTTTCCGTGCCTGGCCCGCCGAAACCGGTGATTTGTATCACTTTGCACCGCTCTGACCTGCGGCGAAACCACACTGGACGGTAAAAACCGGTGGTCGTCGCGCCGCGCGCCCGGACGTCCGGACGATCGTCCGGCGGAGCGCCATCACGGGAGGGTGCGAGTCCTGTGACCCCGGGGTAAAGCAAGGGTGAAGGTGATCGCACGTTGCGCCCAAGTGATTACCGTCGGTAGCGTCACGGTTGGTCGATCGGGCGGCGCGGCGGAACGGGCAGGTCGTAACACCGGCCCCTTTTTTCCGTGCCCGATCGACCATTTCCGAAGCGAACGGCGACGAATCGGTGGTGTGCACGTGACGGAACAGCAGTTGAGCCTCGGTACCTCGGCGGCACGGAACCTGGCGACCACGACCAAGACCGTCCCCCAGATGCAGGGCATCACCTCCCGCTGGCTGCTGCGGATGCTGCCCTGGGTGGAGGCGAAGGGCGGCGCCTACCGGGTCAACCGCCGGCTCACCTACACGCTCGGCGACGGCCGGGTCACCTTCGTGTCGACCGGCGCCGACGTCCGCGTCATCCCCCGCGAGCTCTGCGAGCTGCCGCCGCTGCGCGGCTACGACGACGACCTGGCCCTCGACGCCCTCGCCGGACGGTTCGTCCAGCACGAGTACGAGCCCGGGGAGGTCATCGTCGAGGAGGGCCGGCCCGTCGACAAGGTCGTCCTCGTCGCGCACGGCAAGCTCAGCCGCGTCACCGCGGGCGAGTACGGCACCGAGGCGGTGCACGGCACGCTCGCCGACGGCGACTTCTTCGGCGACCAGGCCCTCCTCGGCGAGGAGGAGGCGCCCGAGTGGGACAGCACGGTGAAGGCCGTGACGTCCTGCACGCTGCTCACGATGAGCGTCGGCGACTTCCAGGAGACGCTCGGGCAGTCGCCGACGCTCCAGGCCCACCTGGAGGAGTACCGCAACACGCCGGCGCGCGCGCACAACCAGCACGGGGAGGCGGCGATCGACCTGTCGGCCGGCCACGCCGGCGAGCCGACGCTGCCCGGCACGTTCGTCGACTACGAAGCCTCGCCGCGCGAGTACGAGCTGAGCGTCGCGCAGACGGTCCTGCGCGTCCACACGCGCGTCGCCGACCTCTACAACCACCCGATGGACCAGGTGGAGCAGCAGCTCCGGCTGACCATCGAGGCGCTGCGCGAGCGCCAGGAGAACGAGATGGTCAACAACAGGGAGTTCGGGCTCCTGCACAACTCGGCTCTCTCGCAACGCATCCACACCCGCGGCGGCCCGCCCACGCCGGACGACATGGACGAGCTGCTCGCGCTCGTGTGGAAGGAGCCGGCGTTCTTCCTCGCGCACCCGAAGGCGATCTCCGCGTTCGGCCGCGAGTGCAGCACCCGCGGCGTGTACCCCGACCACGTCGACGTCCTCGGCCAGCGGGTCCCCGCCTGGCGCGGCGTGCCGATCTTCCCGTGCGACAAGATCCCGGTGAGCGCGCGCCGCACCAGCTCGATTTTGCTGATGCGGACGGGCGAGTCCGCCCAGGGCGTCGTCGGGCTGCACCAGACCGGCCTGCCGGACGAGTACCAGCCGGGGCTGTCGGTCCGCTTCATGGGCATCGACGAGAAGGCGCTCATCAAGTACCTCGTCAGCGCCTACTACTCGACGGCCGTCCTGGTGCCGGACGCGCTCGCGATGCTGGAGTCCGTCGAGATCGCCCACGGTGCGGGAGCGTGACGTCCGGTCCGAGCATCCTCCCGGCCGGGGAGACGCACCGCCGGGCGCCCGCCGGAACGTCCCCGAGGACGTGCCGCCGGGCGTCCGGCCACGGGCCCGGCCCCGCACCGCGAGCGGGCGCCGCGCCGCCGGGGCGCCCCGCGCCCGCTCCGCCCGCCGAGACAGCCGCTGAGACAGCCCGCTGAGGGAAGGCCCGCCATGTCAGTCTCTTACTGGAACGACGCGCCGCCGCGCCCGCCCGCCGAGGTGCTGGCGTGGAGCCGGGCCCTGCTCGATCCGGCGCTGCGCGCGGCGGTCGACGCCATGCCCCCCGCGACCCGCGCCGTCGCCGGATTCCACTTCGGCTGGCGGGACGCGGAGGGCCGGCCGGCGACGGGCGACGCGGGCAAGGCCGTCCGCCCGGCGCTGGCGCTGCTGTCCGCGGCGGCCGTCGGAGGGACGGCCGCCGCGGCGCTGCCCGCCGCCGTCGCCGTCGAGCTCGCGCACAACTTCTCGCTGCTGCACGACGACGTGATGGACGGCGACGCCACCCGGCGGCACCGCCCCACCGCCTGGACGGTGTTCGGCTCGAACACCGCGATCCTCGCGGGCGACGCGCTGCTGGCCGGCGCGTTCGAGGCCCTCGCGGGCGGGCCGGCCCCGGCGGCGTCCGTCCGGACGCTCGGCCGCGCCGTGCTCGAACTGGTCGAGGGGCAGAGCGAGGACCTGTCGTTCGAGCGGCGCGCCGAGGCGGTGCCGCTCGCCGAGTGCCTGGCGATGGCGGGCCGCAAGACGGGCGCGCTGCTCGGCGCGGCGTGCGCGCTCGGCGCCGCGCACGGCGGCGCGGACGGCCCGCGCGCCGACCGGCTCGGCTCGTTCGGCGAACGCGTCGGGCTCGCGTTCCAGCTCGCCGACGACCTCCTCGGCATCTGGGGCGACCCGGACGTCACCGGCAAACCGGTCCACTCCGACCTGCGGAACCGGAAGCAGTCGCTGCCGGTGGTCGCGGCGCTCGCGTCCGGCACCCCGGCGGGGGACGAGCTCGCCGAGATCTACCGGCGGGACGCGCCGCTGCCGGACGCGGACGCCGCCCGCGCCGCCGCGCTCGTCGAGGACGCGGGCGCGCGCGAGTGGGCGGCGCGCAAGGCCGACGCCCTGTACACCGCCGCGCTCACCGACCTGGACGCGGCCGCGCCCGTCCCGGCCGCGGCGGGCGAGCTGCGGGCCCTCGCCCACCTGCTCACCCACCGCGACCGCTGACGCCGGCACCGGCGGGCCGCCGGTGCCGCGGGCCGTCAGTACCGCAGGCCGTGGCCGTACGGGTAGAGGTCCCCGACCGTGACCGGGAGGCGGCCGCCGGGCTGCCTCCCGAACACGACCTCGGCCGCGCCCTCGTGCATCGCCGTGCTGACGCGCTGGGTCCGGGCGGTCGTCCCGTACGTGGTGAGGTAGGCGTCGACGTCCGGGTACGCGGTGATGTCGTAGGGGAGGCCGATCGCGACGGCCGCGACGGGCTTGCCGGTGGCCCGCAGCGCCCGCACCAGTTTCGCCTGCCCGTCCGGCAGCGTGCCGGACGAGAACGTCGCCACGACGATCCGGTCCGCGCCGCCCGCCGCCCGGACGGCCGCCGCGACGTCCGCGTCGGTCGGGTCGGGCGACGGCGCCTCCCAGCGCGACACCGGCCCCTCCGACGCCGCGTCCAGCGCGCGGGCGAACGGCTCGGTCTGGACGACGCCCGCGACGAGCGTCCGCTCCCCGGAGCCCGCGTCGAACGGCAGCACCCCGCCCGCGTTCTTCACGAGCGTGGTCGCCGCGACGCCCATCCGCGTCGCGCGCCGCCGGAACGCCTTGTTGCCGGACACCGCCGCGGCGGCCCGCGGACTCGCGAACCGGTGCCCGGCGACGTCGTACGCGCACTTCAGGTCGAGGACGCGCCGCACGGACTCGTCCACCCGGGACTCCGGCAGCTCGCCGCTGCGCAGCGCGTCCGCGAGCGCGCCGACGGCCTCGGCGCTCGCCGCGTGGTCGCCGGTCGACATGATGACGTCCGCGCCCGCCTTGATCGCCATCACCGTGGCGTCGCGGGTGCCCCAGTTCTCGTCGATGGCGTCCATCGCCATGCCGTCGGTGACGATCAGGCCGTCGAAGCCCATCTCCCCGCGCAGCAGCCCGGTCAGCACCTTGGGCGACAGCGTCGCGGGCAGCTCGGGATCGACCGCCTCGACGATGACATGCGCCGTCATGATCGCCGGGACGCCCGCGTCGATCGCGGCGGCGAACGACGGCAGGTGCACCTTCTCCAGCGTCGCGCGGTCGTACCCGACGGACGGCAGGCCGGTGTGGCTGTCGGTCTCGGTGTCGCCGTGCCCGGGGAAGTGCTTCGGCGTCGCGATCATCCCCGCCCGCCGGTACGCCGACACCTGCGTCTCGACGAGCCCGCTCACCAGGTCCGTCCGCTCCCCGAACGAGCGGACGCCGATGATCGGGTTCTCCGGCCGGGTGTTGACGTCCGCGACCGGGGCGTAGTTCCAGTGGAAGCCCATCGCGCGGGCCTCCGCCGCCGTGATCAGCGCGGCCTCGCGGGCGAGCGCCGGGCTGCGCGCGGCGCCGAGCCCCATGGCGTTCGGCAGGGCGGTCGTGCCCTCCCGGACGTTGTGGGTCGTGCCGAACTCGAAGTCGCCGGACGCGAGCAGCGGCAGCCCGAGCCGCGTGTCCCGCGCCCACTCCTGCAGCCGGTTGTTGTAGCGGGCCGCGAGTTCCGGCGTCCGCGGCTCGGACGTGATGAACGAGCCGAGCTTCAGGTCCTGGATCAGGTGGCGCGTCCGCTCGTCCGGCATCCCGTCGGGGCCGTCGAGCGTCACCGCCATGACGAGCTGGCCGACCTTCTCGGCGTCCGTGATGCGCGCCAGGGTCGCGTCGGCGTCGCAGCGCTGCCGCCCCCGGTCGGGCGGGGGCGCCTGCGCGTGGGCGGACGGCTGCACGGCCGGGGCCAGCGCGAGCCCGAGGGCCGCGGCGACGACCGCGGGGAGCACCTTCATCTTCGCCTCCTGGACTGGTCCGATCTGGTATAGACCAGTTGATCGGCGGCGGCGCCGTCAAGGGGAAAAGTTGCCAAGGTCACGCCGGGGGCGTGCCCGCCCCCGGCCGTCCGAAGCGCCCGCGGGCGGTCAGCCCTTGATCTCCGTCCACGCCTGCGTCCACCGCTCGTACGGGACGCACTCGTCGCCGCGGTCGTCGCCGCAGTTCTGGACGGGCGTGCGCCAGAACGCGATGCGGTCGTAGAACTCGCGGTCGCCGACGCGGTAGGTGTCGCAGAAGCCCGCCGCGGTGTACCGGCACGCCTTCGGGTTCGCGGGCGCCTCGCCGAACCACTGCCCGACCTGCGCCTGCACCTGCGGCGTCGTGATCCAGTTCATCCACTGGTACATGCAGGACGGGTGCTCGGCCTTCGAGGAGACCATCCACGTGTCGGACCAGCCGGTGGCGCCCTCGCTCGGGATGGTCGTCGCGACCGGCACCTTCTGCGCCTTCGCGAGGTTCGCCGTCACCTGCCAGGCCGTCCCCGCGTAGTTCGCGGCGACCTCGAACGACTGGAGTTCGTCCAGGTAGTTGTGCCAGTACTGGTTGACCATCGGCCGCTGCCGCTTCAGCAGGTCGACGGCCGCGGCGAACTGCTCCTCGTCGAGCGCGTACACGTCCGTGATGCCGAGCTCGGGCCGGTGCGCCTTCAGGTAGAGCGCCGCGTCCGCGATGTAGATGGGGGAGTCGTAGGCGACGACGTGCCCGGCGGCGGGCGAGTCCTCCTCCCACACGACGCTCCAGGACGCGGGCGGCCGCGGCAGCTTGTCCGTCCGGTACATCAGGATGTTCGCGCCGTACCCGTGCGGGACGCCGTACATCTGGCCGTCGACGGAGTTGTACGGCTGGTCCTTCAGGTACGGCGCGATGTCGGCGTAGTTGCTGAGCAGCCGGGTGTTGACGGGCGCGACGAGGCCGCCGTAGATCAGCCGCAGGCTCGCGTCCCCGGACGCCGACACGCCGTCGTACCGGCCGGTCTCCATCAGCGAGACCATCGCGTCGGAGGTGTCCGCGATCTTCGCGTTGACCTGGCAGCCGGTCTTCTTCTCGAACGGCGTCACCCAGTCGACCTTCGGGTCGTGCGCGCCGTCCTCCGCGTACCCGGTCCAGACGACGAGGTCGAGGCGGCCCTCGCCCTCGCCGATGTCCTGCCGGATCGGCAGGTCGGGCGGCGCCGACGGGCTCACGGCGGCGTCGCCGCCGCCGACGCACGCGCCGGTCAGGCCCGCCACGAGCGCCAGCGCCCCCGCGGCGAGCGCGGACCGCGCGCGCGTCCGGGACCGCCGGACGCGGGCCGCCGGGCGCGCACGCCGGACGTCCGGACGGTGCGAACTGGACTCTCGGGGGGTTTCGGGCATCACGCCGGATGATCGTAGAGGTATTTTCGGGTGTCCGTACATACCTACGGTGATGATCTCGACACGCGGGCCGCCGCGTCCTAGGCTCTCTGGACGCTCCCCCCGAAGATCCCGCACAACCGAAAGTTCCCCTGAAAGTGGCACAACGAGGCCGTTCCGCGGCGCCCGCGGTCCCCGCCGCCCAGCCGTCCGACCCGGCCGGCCAGGCGGTTCCAGCCGAGCCGACCGACCCGGCCGCCGCCCCGGCGCGGCGCGGGCCCAAGGCCGCCCGGTTCCGGTCCATCCGCTTCAAGGTCGTGCTGATGGTCACCGTCTCGGTGGTCTCGCTCGCCGCGCTGTGGTCGTTCGCCGCGAACATCGCGCTCGGCGAGGGCCTGAACCTGCGGCACGTCGAGACCGTCCAGGACCACTACGCCTACCCGGCGGGTGCCCTCGGCAGCGCCCTCCAGGAGGAGCGGCGGCTGTCGATGGTGTACCTCGGCGCCCGCGACCAGAACGCCGGCGCCGCGCTCGAGTCCGGCCGGCTCGTCACCGACCGGCAGGCGCGCCTGTTCCGCGACCTCGCCCGCCACGGCGAGGACCAGGACGTGCCGGGACGGACGCTGCGCCTCGCCGACAAGATCCTGCAGTCCCTCGACGGGCTCGGCGACCGGCGCCGCGCCATCGACTCCGGCGCCGTCGACCGGCACCGCGCGTTCGCCGACTACACGGCGCTGCTCTCCGACGTCGGCTCGCTGCAGGGCTCGCTCGTCACCCTCGACAACGCCGAGGTCGCCAAGGACGCGCGCAGCCAGGCCGAGCTGACCGAGGCCCGGGAGGCGCTCTCCCAGGAGAACGCCTGGCTCGCCGGCGCCCTCGCCGCCGGGCGCATGACGGCCGGCGAGCACTCCACGTTCGTCCAGCTCGTCGGCGCGCAGCGCACCCTCTACGCGCACGCCGCGGCCGACCTGCGCCCCGCCGACCGCCGGTACTACGAGCAGGTCGTGCAGTTCCCCGAGTACCGGCGGCTGCGCGCGATCGAGGAGCACTTCGTCGGGTCCCGCCGCGCCGTCGCCGAGTCCGGCGAGGCCGGGCGGCTGTGGAGGACCACCGTCGACTCCAACCTCACCCGGCTGCGCGGGCTGGAGCTGTCGCTCGCCGCCAACGCCGAGCAGCGCGCCGAGCCGATCTCCGACCGGATCATCATGCGGGTCGTCCTCGCCGGGGCCCTCGGCGTCCTCGCGCTCGTCGCGTCCCTCGTCATCGCGGTGTGGGTGGCGCGCTCGATCATCCGCGAGCTGGCCCGGCTGCGCCGCGAGGCGATCGACCTCGCCGACGTCCGGCTGCCGGACGTCGTCGCGCGGCTGCGCCGCGGCGAGAACGTGGACGTCGCCGCGGAGGCCCCGCCGCTCGCGTTCGCCGCCCGCGAGATCGACGAGGTGGGGGAGGCGTTCAACGCCGCCCGCCGCACCGCGATCCAGGAGGCCGTCGCCGAGGCGACGCTGCGCCGCAACGTCAGCGAGGTCTTCGTCAACCTGGCCCGCCGCAGCCAGACGCTGCTGCACCGCCAGCTCAAGCTGCTGGACGCCATGGAGCGCCGCATCGAGGAGCCCGACGACCTCGAGGACCTCTTCCGCGTCGACCACCTCGCCACCCGCATGCGGCGGCACGCCGAAGGTCTCATCATCCTGTCGGGGCGGCCGCCCGGCCGCGGCTGGCGCACCCCCGTCGCGGTGGTCGACGTCGCCCGCGCCGCCGCGTCCGAGGTCGAGGACTACACCCGCGTCAACGTCGCCCCGATGACCGGCGCCGCCGTCGTCGGCCCCGCCGTCGCCGACGTCATCCACCTGCTCGCCGAGCTGATCGAGAACGCGACCGTCTTCTCGCCGCCGCACACCACGGTGCAGGTGCACGGGCAGGCCGTCGCGCACGGCTACAGCATCGAGGTCGAGGACCGCGGCCTGTCGATGGACGACGCCGCGCTCGCCGCCGCGAACGAGCGGCTCGCGACCGCCGAGGAGTTCGACCTGTCCGACAGCGGCCGGCTCGGCCTGTTCGTCGTCGGCCGCCTCGCCCGCCGGCACGGCGTCCGGGTCACCCTGCGCACCTCCCCGTACGGCGGCATGACCGCGATCGTGCTGCTGCCCGAGGACCTCATCGTCCGCGCCGACGAGCCGGACGGCCCGCCCGCGCTCACCACCCGGCGCGCCGAGGAGGCGCTCGTGCCCGCGGGCACCGTCGTCTCCCCCGCCCGTCCGGGCGAGGACCGCGGCGCCGTCCTCCGCCTGCCCGCCTCCATGGTCGGGGACGTGCCCGCCGCCCCGCGCGGCGCCGCCCCGCCCGGCGGGTCCGCCAACGGCGCCCGCCGCCCGGACGGCCCCGGCGCGCCGGGCGACCGCAGGACGCCGCTGCCGCGGCGCCGCCGCGGCGCCCCGCAGCCCGGTGAGGCGCCCTACGAGCCGTGGCAGGACGACGCCGCCGCCCCGGACGACGTCGCGGACGACGTCGCCGAGGACGTCGCGGGGAACGTCCTGGGGGACGTTCCGGACGAGGCCGACCCGCTCCGCCCCTCGCGGTTCGCGCCCGAACCGCCCGCGCCGCCCGCGCGGCCGGAGGAGACGGCGCCCGCGGAGCCCGAGCCCGAGCGCGCGGACCGCGGGGACGTTCCGGACGGCGGCGCGCCGAGCGAGCGGCAGCGGCCGCTCGGGGACGTGCGGCGCCGCAAGCCCGGAGCGGAGCGGCCGGCGCTGCCGAAGCGGGTCCGGCAGCAGAACATGGCGGCGCAGCTCCGCGACGCCGAACCGGCGGCCGCGGACGGCGGCGCCGAGGAGCCGGCCCCCGCGCGCCGCACCCCCGAGGAGGCCCGCGCGATGATGTCGTCCATCCAGCGCGGCACCCGGCGCGGGCGCGCCCAGGTCGAGGACGGTGAGGACTCCGGATGAGCGAATGGCTCGACGACGAGGCCGGACCGATCGTCCGGTCGTACGCGCTGACCCGCGGCCGGGCCCGGCCCGCCGGCGACGAGCCCTTCGACATGATCAGTCTCATCGCCACCGCGGGCCGGCCGCGCGCCGGGACGCCCGGGATCGGTCCCGAACACCTGCACATCCTCGATATGTGCGCCGCGCCGCAACCGGTCGCCGAGGTCGCCGCGCGGCTCGAACTGCCCCTCGTCGTCGTCCGGGTGCTCCTCGGGGACCTGCTCGGCCAACGGCTGATCACCGTCACCCGCCCCCGGCAGGAGAGCCCGCTCTCCAAGGAAAGTCTCCTCAGGGAAGTGCTGCATGGTCTCCAAGCCCTCTGAACCGGTCGCGGTGAAGATCCTCATCGCCGGGGGATTCGGCGTCGGCAAGACGACCCTCGTCGGCGCCGTCAGCGAGATCCGCCCGCTGCAGACCGAGGAGCTGCTCACCGACCGGGGCGTCGGCGTCGACGACATCGAGGGCGTCGAGCAGAAGACGACCACCACGGTCGCGATGGACTTCGGCCGCATCACCGTCCGCGACGGCCTCGTCCTGTACCTGTTCGGGACGCCCGGCCAGGACCGGTTCTGGTTCATGTGGGACGAGCTGTCGTCGGGGGCGCTCGGCGCGGTCGTCCTCGCCGACACCCGCCGCCTCCAGGACTGCTTCCCGGCCGTCGACTACTTCGAGAGCCGCGGCCTGCCGTTCATCATCGGCGTGAACTGCTTCGACGACGGCTACGACTACACCGTCGACGAGATCCGCGAGGCGCTCGACCTCGGCGCCGCGGTCCCCGTGGTGCTGTGCGACGTGCGGAGCCGGACGTCCGGCAAGGAGGTGCTGACGACGCTGGTCACGCACCTGCTCGCAGTCAACGAGAAGGAGAAGGCGGCCGCCCGGTAGCCTGCTGCGGTGTTCCGGACCCGCGCCCGCCTCAGCGACGGCCGAGAGATCGTCTACTACGACGAGCGGCCGGGCCGCGCGCCGGTGCCCGACCCGCGCGGGCTGCCGCCGGTGGAGCCGCTCAGCGAGACGCGGCGCGACCCGCTCACCGGCGACCCCGTCACGATCACCGCGCACCGCAACGCGCGCACGCATCTGCCGCCCGCCGACGAGTGCCCGCTGTGCCCCGGCGGCCCCGCCTCCGAGATCCCCGACCCCGGGTACGACGTCGCCGTCTTCGAGAACCGCTTCCCCTCGTACGCCGCGGCCGCCCCGCCCGTCCCCGCCGCGGTGGACGGCGTCCCGCTGTTCGAACGGGCCCGGGGGACCGGACGCTGCGAGGTCGTCTGCTTCACCGACGACCACGGTGCCGCGCTCGCCCGGCTGCCCGTGTCCCGCGTCCGGACGGTCGTCGACGCGTGGGCGGACCGGACGGCCGAACTGTCGGCGCTCCCCGGCATCGAGCAGGTGTACGTTTTCGAGAACCGCGGCGTCGAGATCGGCGTGACCCTGCACCATCCGCACGGCCAGATCTACGGGTACCCGTTCGTCACCCCGCGGACCCGGCGGATGCTCGCGACGGCCGCCGCGCACGGCGGCGACCTGTTCGGCGACGTCCTCGCCGCCGAGCGCGCCGGGCCCCGCGTCGTCCACGCGGGCGAGCACTGGACGGCGTACGTCCCGGCCGCCGCGCGCTGGCCCGTCGAGGTCCACCTCACCCCGCACCGGCACGTCCCCGACCTCGCCGCCCTCGACGGCGCGGAGCGGGACGAGCTGGCCGCCGTCTACCGGGACCTGCTGCGCCGCCTCGACGCCCTCTACGGCACGCCGCTCCCGTACGTCGCGGGCTGGCACCAGGCGCCCGTCCGCGCGGGCCGCGACCTGCTGCGGCTGCACCTGGAGCTGTTCTCGGTCCGGCGCGCCCCCGACAAGATCAAGTACCTGGCGGGGTCGGAGTCGGGGATGGCCGCCTGGATCAACGACGTCCCGCCGGAGGACGCCGCCGCGCGGCTGCGCGCGGTCACTGCCGGCTGAGCGTCCGCGTCACCCCGGCCGCGATCGTCGTCGCCAGCACCCAGCCCGTGCTGATCAGCGTGTACGCGAGCCACTGGTGCCACCCGGCGGGCTTGAACGCCTTCTGCTGCCCGAAGTCGATGATCGGCAGGAGGAGGTCGAGGGTGAAGAACAGCGGGTTGAAGTCGGGATGCTCGTCGGCCTTGAGCGGCGCCGGATGCTCGGACCCGAACGCGGCCGTCCCGACGAGCAGCAGCCCGGCGAGCCACGCGGCCGCCCACAGCGGCCGGAACCCGTACCCGACCGTCGCGTCCTGGAGGTAGCCCCAGACGCGCCGGTACAGGGGCAGCGTCCGGCGGCGCCGCCGCTGCTTGGCGAGCAGGACGTTGCGGGACGCGACGTCGTCGCCCGCCCGCAGGTACGCCGCCGCGAGCTGCTCGTACGCGTGCGGCACGTACCCCTCGACGTCCCGTTCGAGCATCGGCACCCGCACCTTCGGGGGCAGCCGCGGGTCGAGCGACTCGTACGTCAGCCCGTCCAGCCGGACGTCGCCGCGCAGCGCGCTCGGCGGCAGGTGCAGCAGCCCGAACCGGGCCCGCCGCAGGTCGGTCTCGCCGTCGATGCGCGCCTCGGGCAGCCAGAGCTCGCCGACCGCGGCGCTGGTGGCCTGCAGCGACGACAGGCGGGCCCCGCGGAGGCCGAGCAGACCGGGGACCGCGGCGGCGCGCAGATCGATCTCACCGGTGAACCGTGCCCGCGTCGCCGACACGTCCGTTCCGACGCTGAGGCTCTTGGCGTCCAAGGCCCGCCCGTCGGCGTTCTCCATGCGCACGTCGATGAAGTCGATGCGGTGGCCGATCCGCGTCCGGCGCAGATCGATCTCCCCTTCGCTGCGGAGCCTTCTGCCGATCAGGTTCTGGCCGACGCTGAGGCTCTGCGCCAGCACCGCGTGGCCTCCGGGGTTGCTCAGCACGGCGTCCTCGAGGTTGAGGTTGCCGGTGACGGACGCGCTGTTCAGCTGGATCTCGCCGTGGGCTTCGAGGCCCGGGGCCCACACGTCGTCCTCCAGCACCGAATGGTTGAGGTGGAGGATCTCGCCCTGGTTCGCCCCCGGGGTGCCGAGCCGGGCGCGTTCGAGGAAGAGCGCGCGGGCGACGCGGATGCCGCCGAGGCTCATCCGCCCCGGGACCCGGCACTCGGTCATCCGCAGGACGCCGCTGACGTGCATCGTCGCGGCGAACAGCCCGGGGAGGAACGACCTGCTCAGGTTGAGCTGCGTCAGGTGCGACGCGTACAGGTTCGGGACCTCCTCGAAGTGGCACGCCCACAGCCGGATCGGGTGCTCGACCGTGGCGTACTGGAGGTCCAGCGTCCCGGTGATCCGCGCCCCGGACACCCGGAGGGCCGCGACCTCGCCGTTCTCCGGCGGGCGGAGCAGCAGCTTGCGCAGCACCCATGCCCGCACGGTGCGTTCGGGCCCCCACGCGGCGCCGTCCGCGGCGTCGTCGCCGTCCCGCGAGAAGTCGACCTTCGCGCCCGTCCGGAACGCCCGCCACACCCGCCGTTCGGCGGCCGTCAGCTCGACCGGCTCCACGCGTCCCTCCGCCCGCCGTGATCTTGTGGTCAACGGATATACCGGACGTGCGCCCGTTCGTCACCCCCGCCTCGGCGTGACCGCGCGGCACGCGGCCGGTTCCGGGAGGTCAGCGGGTGCCGCCGACGTAGCGGCGGCGGGCGCCGAGCAGGCGGCGGTCGTCGATATACCTCGTCGGTTCGTGCAGGAGGGATTCCGCGCGGACTTTGCCGTAGACGACGTTCAGTGTGCGCATGTTGTACCAGGGGGTGCCGCAGCAGGAACAGCCGCGGCCGGACAGGTAGGTTTCCTGGTGCCGCAAATACTGGTTCGGTTTCAGCAGTATGGGCGGACGATTCCCGAAGTCCAAACGAAGCCCTTCGGGTTCCTCCTCGACGCCGATGCGGCGCGGAAGCTCATGCCCGACGGCGGCCTGCGGGGAGAAGTCCTCCCACTCGCGCATCCACACCGTGTGGACGAACGGCGGCGGCTCGTCCGGCAGGGGGAAGGCGACCGGGGCCGCGTTGCGGCGCGCGGCCCCCTTGCCGCCGCGCGCGTGCTTGGTCCAGGTGATTTCGACCATTTGAAGAGCGAAGTCCACTCCGCCATGTTCGGTGAAACTCCCAGTAAAGAACAAGCGGCCAAACGGTCCGGCCGCGATTGCGCAAAAATACGGACGGTGCCGATGGGCTGGCCTAGTGTGCGGGCATGGTCGCGCGTGCGGAACTATTGGCGCAGGGATCCTTCGAGAACGTGCGGGCCGCCGGGAGCGCCGGCGGCCGCGCGGCCACGGCCTGCGCGTCGCTGGTCGGGGACGGCGGCGCCGTCGGCCTCGCGTGGGACCTCGCGCGCGGCGCCCGGGTGGGGGACCCGCTGCCCGGATTCCCCTGCGACGGCGAGGCGTGGGCGTTCGGCGTCCTGCCGGGCCCCCGCGGCGACTCGCCCGTCGTGGCGTGGGCCGGCGGCGGGCGGGTCCACGTCCACGACGTCCACGGCGGCGGAGAGGTCGTCATCGACGAGGCGGAGGCGTCGTTCCCCGACATGGTGGGGCTCGCCGTCCACCGGGGGCGCGGGGCCGTCGTGACGGTGTTCGACCGGCGCCCGCAGGCGGAGATCATCCTCTGGGACGCCCGCACCGGGGAGCGGCTGGCGGACTTCGAGACGTGGTCGGGGTACCGGAGGCCGGACCGGCGCGTCCTGCACGCCACCCCGGACTCGGGGCCGCTCATCGCCCTGGCCTGCGACGCCGAGCGGGCCTGCGACGCCGAGCGGGCCGAGGACGCCGCCCCCCGCCGCTCCGCCGTCGTCGGCGTGCTGGACGCCGAACTCGGGCGGCAGATCGCGGAGCTGGACCGCGGCCCCGCCCGGGAGGCGCCGATGGTCCCGTGGGAGGGCGGCGTCGCCCTGGTCCTGGCGGAGCCGGGACGGATCGTGGTGCGGAGCCCGGACGGCGAGGAAGCGGCCGCCGTGGACGCGCCGGAGGTCGCGGGCGCGTACGCGGACGTCGCGGCGGCCCGGGTGGACGGGCGCCTGCTGGTCGCGGCCGGCGACTTCCGGGAGGGCGCCTACACCGTGCGGGACGTCGCCCGGCCGGAGCCGCTCGGCCGCGTCGAGGTGCCCGGGCCGGTCGGCGGCGCGGCGCTGGCGCCCGACGGGACGTTCCTCGCCGCGACCGACACCGGCCTGTACCGGGCGCGCGTCAGCGGACCCGGAACCTGAACTCGAACTCGCACCGGTCGCCGCGCACCCCGACCGACCCCGGGCGGACGATGGGCCGGTCGTGGCGGCGGCCGTCGTCGACCGCCCGCAGCAGCTCGCGTCCGGCCTGCGCGACGGTCACGACGACCGGGGACGTCCCGGTGGCGCGCACCTCGAACCGCTGCCATGCGCCGAACGCGTAGGGGTGGCGCACCTGCGCGAGGGTGAAGTACCGGCCGCCGTTCGCGGGGCCGCCCCTCAGCTTCTTCTTGACGACGAGCAGCCCGTCCCGCCGGTTGAGCGAGGCGACGTACAGCTCGGTCTCGTCCTGGCGGCGCAGCATCACGTGCACCCCGTCGGTGGCCCGCGCGCCGCCGGGCAGCAGCCGCACGTTGCGCACGTCCAGGACGACGTGGACGTCGCGGCGGTCGGTGCGGCGGGAGTGCATGCGGAACACGCTCGATCCGGTGCCGCCGGACGACGCCGCGTCCGGCGCGGCGGTGTCCGGCGGGCCCGTCCACAGCAGGCCGCCGCGCTCGTAGAGGGAGCCGCTCGTGACGTCCCAGACGGGGGAGCGGCGCGCGTCCGCGGCGCCCGGGTTCCAGTGCGCGTACTCGTTGGCAACGAGCCGCGCGGCCCCGCCCGGACGGCCGGGGCCGTCCGGGCGGGCGAGCGCCCAGACGGCCCACGCGACCGGGACGGCCCCGGCGAGGGCGCCCGCGACGATCAGCCGGGCGCGCATCAGCCGGGGAGCGCCGTGCAGAACCCGCGGGCCCGCAGCCCGCGGACGACCGTCGGGAGGGCGCGGACGGTCGCCGCGGAACGGGCGACGCCGTCGTGCATGAGCACGACCGCGCCCGGTTCCGCCCGGGTGAGGACGGTCGCGGCGATCTCCTCCGGGGTGCGCCCCCGCCAGTCGTGCGTGTCGATCGTCCAGCGGACCGTCCGCATGCCCAGCGCGCGCGCCTGCGCCTCCACCATCGCGTCGCCCGCGCCGAACGGCGGCCGGAACAGCGTCGGACGGGGCGCGCCCGCGTCCTCGACGGCGGCGGACGTGTCGGCGAGCTGCCGCCGGACCTGCGCGGGCGTCAGGTCGGTGAGGTGCGGGTGGTCCCAGCTGTGGTTCTCGACGCGGTGCCCGGCCGCGGCGATCGCGCGGACCATGCCGGGCCGGGCGGCGGCCTTCTCGCCGGTCACGTAGAACACGGCGCGGACGCCGTGGGCGCGCAGCACCTCGAGGATCTGCGGCGTGTAGACGTCCGGGCCGTCGTCGAACGTCAGCTCGACGCGGCCCCGCGCGCAGCGGTTCGCGGTGCTCGCGGGCGCGAGCATCCCGGGGGTGAGGACGTCGCGGGCCTCGGCGGCGGACGCGGACGCGCCCCCGCCCGGCCCGAGCTCGTGCCGGGCCAGGGGAAGGACGAGCGCCAGCGCGAGCACCCCGAAACCCAGTTCGAGGAGGTGGCGGCGGACGGTCGGGCCCGAGGTCATGAGTCCAGATCCGTGAGGGAGAAGTCGTCGACGGTGAGGGTGCCCGTGCCGGGGAGCGCGATGCCGAAGCTGAGGTTCGCCGCCCCCGCGGGAACCGGCGGCGTGGTGACCAGGGACCGCTGCCAGGTTCCCGTCTCGGCGAGGGCCGGGCCGTTCGTCCAGAACGTCCAGGCGCCCGTGGCGGTGCGGTAATAGATGCTCATCTTCGCGTTGACGGTGGCGGGCCACGAGCCCTTGAACCAGACGCCGAGTTCGTACCTGTGTCCAGGTATCGCGGCGGGGGCGCACGTACCGGCGTCCTGGCGGGTGACGAGCTTCCTGTCGCCGGACGTACGCGACGTGACCTCGACCCGGTGCGCGTACTGGCCGGTGCGCGCGTCCTGGGTGCGGGTCCAGGTGTAGGTGTTCGTGCCCCAGCCGCCTTCCTGAAAGCACGCGGGCACGCCGTCGGCGGCGGCCTCCAGCGACGGGTTCTGCACCTGCGTCGGCGACGGCGGGCCCGGGACCGGCGGCCGCACGGCGCCGCCGACCACCTCGTCGACCGTCCGGACGACCGTGCCGCCGGACGCCCGCGCGGCGAGCCAGCCGAGGAACGCGTCGAGCGTCGCGGGCGTCACGGCGTAGGAGTCGCCGCAGCCGTCGCACACGTGGTGGAACACGAGCGGCACCCAGCCGCCGCCGTCCTCCTCCGCCTGCGTCACGTACCGCTTGAGCCGGTCGAGCGTCGTGTCCGTCTTGACCGAGTCGGGCGTGCGGACCGCGTACGGCGCGGCGGGCGGGACCGCCTCCGCGCGGTCGCACCCGGCGCAGCTCCCCGGGGACACGAGCCCGCCGACCGTCCGCGCGCTGTTGTAGCCGCAGTCCGCCACGACGTCCTCGGCCCCGGCGTCGACCGCGCCGTAGGGGTAGGCGAAGCTCGTCACCTCGAACCCCATGGCGAGCAGGGCGACCCGGTCGTCGCACACCTGCCGCCGCCGCTCCTCCACGGGCAGCGACGGCACGTTCGCGTGCGAGACGGTGTGCCCGCCTATCTCGTGCCCGCCGGCCGCGAGCGTCTCCAGCTGCGCGCGGGTCATGTAGCCGGGCGCGTCGACACGGGCGCTGTTGATGTAGAACGTGCCGTCCATGCCGTGCGCGTCCAGGACGGGACGGGCGTTGTCGTACTGGTCCCGCGCCCCGTCGTCGAACGTCAGGGACACGACGGTGCCCGCCGCCGCCCGCGCCGGCATGGCGCCCAGCGCCGCCGGGGCCGCCGCCAGGAGGGAGGCGGAGGCCAGGACGGTCGCCGCGCGGACGAGGAGGGTCCGGGGAAGAGGAGCCCGGGCATGGGAGATGCGTGTGGGGGAAGGCATCGTCGCCTCTCTGTGAAGGGGGCGGGGGCGCGCGGTCAGCGGCCCCCGAGCGGGACGAACGTCGGATCGTGGAACGTCACCGTGCACCCGCCGCGCGCCGTGATCCCGAGCCGGACGCCGCCGCGGTCGACCGGCGGGCCGGACCCGCCGGCCAGGGCGGCGCGCAGCGGCCGGGCGCCCTCGACCTCGACGGTCAGCCGGTCCCCGCGCACCTCGACCGCGACGTCGCGGGCCCCGTCGCCGCCGTCCGGGCCGTCCAGCCGGGCCCGGCCGAGCGGCACCGGGGCGCGGTCGCCGACCTGCCGCCGCGCCACCACCGCCCCGTCGCCGACCACGACCTCGACGCGGCCGGGGCGCCCGGCGCCCGCGCCGTCCCGCACCGCGACGACCGCGCCGGAACGGGGGCCCAGGCCCGAGACCGACGCCGTCACCCGGTAGTCCCGCCACCGGCTCGTGTTCGGCCCGCCGACGCCCGTGCCGCCGAGCACGCACGCGCCGTACCGGTCGCCCGTGACCCGCAGGTCGGCGCCGTGCCGGACGCACGCCGCGCCGTCGCCGCGCCACGGCAGCGCCGCGAGCGCGTGCGGCGGCGGCGCGGGTACCGCGGCGCGGATCAGCTCCAGCAGCCCGGCGGCCGAGGTGGTGCGGCGGACGCCGATCCGGTCGACGCGGTACGGCGGCGTGTCCGCGCCGACCGCGTCCACGTGCCCGTCCGGGACGCCCTCGCCCGTGAACGCCGCGCGGAACCCGGCGTCCCGGAGCAGCCCGGGCAGCGCGGCGGCGGCGCGCCGGTCGTTGCCCGCCGCCTCCCCGAACGGGTACGAGAACGCGGCGGCCTCGCGGCCGAGCGTCCGGCGGAAGAAGTCCTGCGACCGCGCCAGGTCGGCGCGGACGCGCGCCCGCCACGCGTCCAGCGTCTCCGGGCGCCCGCCCGCGACGATCCGGTTCGGCAGCGGCGCGCCCACGTCGCCCGGGATCCGCACCCGGTCGTCCAGCGCGTGCGAGTGCGACCCGAACTCCCACCGGCCGGTCCCGGCGAGCGCTCGCACCTGCTTCGTCGACAGGTAGTACGACGGCGTGCCCGGTTCGACGATCCGCCCGGTCGCGAGGAACGCCGCCGCCGTGAACCCGTGCTCCGCGAGGACGGGGTCGGCGTTCGTCCAGTCGGTGAGGCGCCCGTCGTCGAACGTGAGCAGCAGCGCGCGCGGCGGCAGCCGGACGGGCCGGCCCCGCAGCAGGTCGAGGACGTCCCGCAGGCGCACGGTCTCGTACCCGGCGGCGTCCAGCGCGGCCATGTGCGCCCCGAACCGCTCCCGGGTGAGGGTGCTCTGCGCGCCGTCGCGGTCGTCGACGCCATGGTAGGTCAGCGCGACGACCGTCCCCGGGTGCGCGGGCAGCGCGGCGGCGGCCCGCGCGACCTCCGGGGCGAGCCGGACGGCCGCCGCCTCGGCCTGCCCGGGGTCGAACGGGCGGCTGATCGACACCCACGTCACCATCGCGAGGGCGAGGGAGCACAGGAACACGAACCCCGTGGCCGCGCGGAACCCCCGCGCCCGCCGGGGCGGCGGCCGCTCCCACGGCGCATCCTCCGCCGCGTCCGCCGGGCCGCCCGGTGCCCCGCCCGCCGGGTCAGGCATCGCCGCCGCCCGTCGCGCCGTAGACCCGCAGCGCCCGCGGGACCGCCGGGACGGCCGGTTCCGCGCCGCCGTCCCGCGTGCCCCAGCTGCCGTCCCGGATCCGCGCTATCGCCCACAGCAGCTGCGGGGAGAACGCGACGTAGAAGAACGTGCCGACGAACGCGTAGATCCACAGGCCGTCGTTCCGCAGCATCCGGTACAGCAGCGCGTACCCCATCGCCACCAGGTACAGGCCGAGGAAGTACACCATCGGGAACCGCCCGCCCGCCAGCGGCGCCAGCAGCCCGTACAGGACGACGAGCGGGCTGAGCATGCCCGCGATCGTCTGCACGGCGACCGACGGCAGCGCGCGGGTCCGGCTCCGCCAGATGTGCGCCAGCAGCAGCGGGCCCTCCCGGCTCCACGACTTCTTCCACCGCAGCTGCTGCCGGAAGAACTTGCGGTACCGGTCGGGCGCGTCCGTCCACGCCTCCGCGCGCGCGTCGTACCGGGTCGTCCAGCCCGCCTTCAGGACGCGGTTGGTCAGCGCCCGGTCGTCCCCGTACGTGCACTCGACGCCGAGGAAGCGCTGGTGCTCCCACGCGTCCAGCAGAGGCGCGATCGCCGCCCGCCGGTACGCCGCGAAGCAGCCGGAGCAGCAGGTCACCGCGCCCAGCACCGACTCGGCGCTCTTCAGGAGCTGGAACGACACGTAGTACCGGGCCGCCTGCATCCGCGTCAGGACGTTGCGCTCCGCGTTGCGGACGTACGTCAGCCCGGAGATCGCGCCGACCCGCGGGTCCGCGAAGCCCTGGACGAGCCGGCGCACCGACTCGGGCGCGGGCATCGAGTCGGAGTCGACGAACACCAGGATCTCCGCCGAGGTCGCGCGGATCCCCGCCGCCATCGCCGCCCGCTTGCCCCGGTTCTCGCCGAGGTCGACGCAGCGCACCCGCCCGTCCGGGTACCGGGCGGCGGCCCGCCGCATGTGCGTCCACGTGTCGTCGCTCGACCCGTCGTTGACGACGACGACCTCCAGCCCGTCCTCCGGGTACGCGAGGCCGAGGCACGAGTGGATCGTCCGGGCGACGGCCTCGCCCTCGTTGTAGGCGGGCACGACGATCGCGACGGACGGGGTGATGCCCGCGTCCTTCGGCGGCCGGTAGCACGCCGCGAGCGCGAACCGGCTCAGCACGTACCCGCTGACCAGCACCGTGTAGCCCGACAGCAGCAGGTCGCCGCGCAGGTACGCGAGCTTCACGCCCACGTGCCACGCGATCAGCGCGCAGATGGCCGCGACCAGCGCGAGCGCGCCCAGCGCGGTGAGCCTCCCGGTCCGCGGGCGGGCCGGGAGGCGGGGGCGGCGCCTCACAGGGCCACGCGCCGGGCCGCGCCGGTGAACCGGTACGTCGCGTCCAGGACGAGCTGGTCGTGCGGCAGCGCGGCGAGGTCGACGCCGGGCTGCGGGGTGTGCGCGATGACGAGGTCGGCGGGGCGCGGGGCGACCGACGCGAGCTTCGTCCCGCCGCCGGTGACCAGCTCCGGCACCCGCGGATCGTGGTACGCGACCTCGGCGCCCGCCGCGAGCAGCCCGTCGATGACCTCCAGGGCGGGCGACTCCCGCAGGTCCTCCACGCCCGGCTTGTACGCGACGCCCAGCACCAGGACGTCCGCGCCGGCCAGTCCCCGCCCGGCGTCCGACAGGACCTGCCGCGCCCGCTCCACGACCTGCCGGGGCCGCGTCGCGATCGCGGTCATCGCCGCCGCGACCACCGGCGGGTGCAGCCGGTCGGCGCGCAGCTGCCACAGCAGGTAGTGCGGGTCGCAGGGGATGCAGTGCCCGCCCGCGCCCGGCCCCGGGAAGAACGGCATGAACCCGTACGGCTTCGTCGCCGCCGCCTCGATGACCTCCATGACGTCGAGGCCGAGCACGCCCGCCGCGTCCGCGAACTCGTTGACGAGCGCGATGTTCACCGCGCGGAACGTGTTCTCCAGCAGCTTCGTCATCTCCGCCGCGTCCGCCGACGACACCCGGTGGATCCGCTCGGCGTACCGTCCGAGCACCGCCGCGGCCCGCTCCGCGCACCGGGGCGTCACCCCGCCGACGACGCGCGGGACGTCCTCGTGGGCGTGCCGGTCGTTGCCGGGGTCGATCCGCTCGGGGCTGAACGCGACGAACACGTCCGTCCCGACGCGCAGGCCCCGCGCGGCGAGCGGCGCGGCGAGCATGTCCCGCGTCGCCCCCGCGTACGTCGTCGACGTCAGGACGATCGTCTGCCCGGGGCGCGCGTGCGCGACGGCCGCCGTGCACGCCGCGCTGAGCGCCCCGAGGTCCGGCACGAGGTGCCGGTTCACCGGCGTCGGCACGCAGATGAGCACCGCGTCCGCCGCGGCCGCGGCGGCCGGGTCGGCGGTCACGGCCAGCGCGTCGCCCGCCGCGCGGAGCCGCTCGCGGTCGCCGCGCAGCAGGTCGACGCGTCCGCTGCGGATGTCCTCCAGGCGCCCGGTGTCCAGATCGACGCCGAGGACCCGCAGGCCCCGGGCGTGGAACGCGAGCGCGGTCGGCAGGCCGACATAGCCGAGCCCGATGACGGCGACGTCGTAGGTCGGGGCCTCGGTGGGCAGGGCGGCAGAGGGCATGTACGTGAGATCTCCCCGTGTGGTGCTCCGCGAGCACGGCAAGCCAATGGCAAAGGCGTAGTAAATGCTCTTTGGCCGCCGTTTGGCGGGGCACCGCACCGCGACGTATATCGCCTACGCCACTTGCCGGATGACGTGGCGAACGTCACTCACGATCATGCCCTTTGAGCTGTGCCGGAACGCCGGAACGCCGGGATCCGCCCCCAGGGGGGACGCATCCCGGCGCTCCGGCGCCGAGCGGTCAGAGCTCGGCGCCGTCGTCCTCGCCCGCGCCGGACGACTCGGCGGACGATACGGACGCCGTGGTCCGCTCCGCCTCCGCGTCCGCGGAGCGCGCCGTGGGCCACGCGTCGAGCTGGGTGCGACGAGGGTTCGCCAGAGGGCTGTCCATTTCTGCTTCTGTCCTCCCGTAGACGCTTCTCGGTGGCTCGGCCTACCGAAATAAGGAGATCTTCTCCGATGACCCACCCGGTTCGGCAAAATGGTCTAGACCGCGAACCGGTGGCGGACCATCCGCCCCCGTGGTAACGCGCCCATTCCATGATCAATTCCGTCCCGGGAAAACCGCTGGCCGCCCCGGCCCCGTCCTGGCACTCTCCCCCCATGGACGTCCCCGAACTGATCGCGCTGCAGCGGTCCGGCGCCCGCCTCAAGTTCCTCTTCTTCTGGCGGGAGCACGGCCCCGCCGGGTGCCTGAGCCAGTGGCACGCGTCGCCGTTCACCGTGGACGGCGTCCGGTACGCGACGGCCGAGCACTACATGATGGCCGAGAAGGCGCGCCTGTTCGGGGACGAACGCGCCGTGGCGGCGATCACGGACGCGCCGCACCCGGGGCGCGCCAAGGACCTCGGCCGCCGCGTCGCCGCGTTCGAGGAGGCCGTGTGGCGCGAGCACCGGCTCGGCATCGTCGTCCGCGGCAACCTCGCGAAGTTCGCGCAGCACGACGACCTGCGCGCCTACCTCCTCGGCACCCGCGACCGGATCCTGGCCGAGGCGAGCCCCCTCGACCGGATCTGGGGCATCGGCCTGACCGCCGGCGACCCCCGCGCCGAGCGCCCCGACGCCTGGCGCGGCGAGAACCTCCTCGGCCGGGCCCTCATGGCCGTCCGCGCCTCCCTGGCCTGACCCCGGGAACATACCCCCAGGGGTATACGTTGGAGCGGGTGAGAGGAAGGGGAGCCCGATGGAGATGGACGCGACGGTCCTGGCGGACGCCCTCACCCGGCTCAAGCGGGCCCACGGCCAGCTGGGCGGAGTGATCGCGATGGTGGAGAACGGGGAGGACTGCGAGAAGGTCCTGATCCAGCTCGCCGCCGTCTCCAAGGCGCTCGACCGCGCCGGCTTCAAGATCATCGCGACCGGCCTGGAGCAGTGCCAGGTGGCCCGCGAGCGCGGCGAGCAGCCGCCGATCACCCCGGAGCGGCTGGAGAAGCTCTTCCTGTCCCTGTCCTGACGAACGGCCCTCCCGAGTCCGGGCGGGCCCCGCTCTGGCACATACCCCCGGGGGTATTGTCCGTCGCGTATACCCCGGGGGGTATACGAAAGGAGTCACGATGATCCGCACCGAGGTGGTGGAGACCTCCTCCCTCGGCGACCGCAGCTACCTCGCCCACGACGGCCGGGTCGCCCTCGTCGTCGACCCGCAGCGCGACATCGACCGCGTCCTGGCGCTCGCCGGACGGCTCGGCGTCCGCATCACGCACGTCGCCGAGACCCACGTCCACAACGACTACGTCTCCGGCGGGCTCGCCCTCGCGCGCCTCACCGGCGCCGCGTACCTGGTCGCCGCCGCCGACGACGTCGCGTTCGACCGCACCCCGGTGGCCGGCGGCGACGAGATCGCCGTGTCCCCGGGCATGCGCGTCACCGCCGTCGCCACGCCCGGCCACACCTACCACCACCTGTCCTACGTCCTGTCCGGACCGGACGGCCCCGAGGGCGTCTTCACCGGCGGCTCCCTGCTGTTCGGCACCACCGGCCGCACCGACCTCCTCGGCGGGCGGCACGCGCACGACCTCGCCCACCGCCAGCACGCCTCCGCCCGCCGCCTCGCCGACCTCCTCCCGGACGGCGCGCACGTCTGGCCCACGCACGGCTTCGGCAGCTTCTGCTCCGCCGCCCAGTCGGACGCGCCCGCGTCCACCATCGGCCGCGAGCGGGACACGAACCCCGCGCTGCGCCTCGAAGCGGACGACTTCGTCACCGAGACCCTCGCCGGACTCGACGCCTACCCCGCCTACTACGCCCACATGGGCGCGCGGAACACCGCCGGCGCCGACCCGATCGACCTCACCCCCGCCGCCGCCGTCGACCCCGCCGAACTCCGCGCCCGCGTCGACGCCGGCGAATGGGTCGTCGACCTCCGCTCCCGCCGCGCGTTCGCGCACCGGCACCTCGCCGGCACCCTCAGCTTCGGCCTCGACGGCCCCATGGCGACCTGGCTCGGCTGGCTCGTCCCGTGGGGCGCGCCCGTCACCCTGCTCGGCGACGGGCCCGAGCAGATCGCCGAAGCCCAGCGGGAACTCGCGCGCATCGGCATCGACCGTCCGTCCGGCGCCGCCGCGGGCGACCCCCTGGACTGGGCGGGCGGCGACCCCGCCCGCACCACCGGCACCCCGGTCGCCGCGTTCGCCGACCTCGCCGCCGCCCGCGCGGGCCGCGCGCCCCGCGACCTGCCCGCCCCGGACGTCGTCCTGGACGTCCGGCTGACCGGCGAGTGGCGGGAGAGCCACATCGACGGCGCCGTGCACGTGCCGCTCCCCGAGCTGCCCGCGCGGCTGGACGACGTCCCGCCCGGGACGGTCTGGGTCCACTGCGGCTCCGGCTACCGCGCCGCGGCCGCCGCCGCGCTCCTCGAACGCGCCGGCCGCACGGTCGTCCACATCGACGACTCCTACGACCGCGCGACCGGCCTCGCCGCCTGACGAAAGGAAACCCCGTGAAGCACACCCTGGACGCCGCCGCGCTGCGGCACCTGCTCGACTCCCCGGACGCCCCCCGCGTCGTCGACGTCCGCACCCCGGCCGAGTTCGCGGGCCCGCGCGTGCCGGGTTCGCTGAACATCCCGCTCGACGTGCTCCGCGAGCACGCCGCCGAACTGCGCGGGCACCTCGGCGAGCGGACCGTCCTCGTCTGCCGCTCCGGCCCGCGCGCCGAGCAGGCCGCCGCGGCCCTCGCCGTCGACGGCGTCCGCGTCCTCTCCGGCGGCCTGACCGCCTGGCAGGCGGACGGCGCCCCCGTCGAAACCGGACGCCCCCGCTGGGACCTCGAACGCCAGGTGCGCCTGGTCGCCGGCTCGATCGTCCTGACGTCGGTCCTGGCCAGCACCGCCGCCCCCCGCGCCAAGTGGGTCGCCGCCGCCATCGGCGGCGGGCTGACGTTCGCCGCCCTCTCCGGCACCTGCGCGATGGGGACGGCCCTGTCGAAGCTCCCCTACAACCGCGGCCCCCGCACCACCATCGAGAACGTCCGAGCCGCGCTGCGCCGATGACCGCCCTCGTGCTCGGCGCGGCCATCGGCGTCCTGCTGGGCCTGCTGGGCGGCGGCGGCTCGATCCTCGCGGTGCCCGCCCTGGTCTACGGCGCGGGCCTGCCGCTGTCCGCCGCGATCCCCGCGTCGCTGCTCGTCGTCGGGATCTCCTCGGCGACCGCCGCGCTCCCGCGCCTGCGCGACGTCCGCTGGCGGATCGCCGCGGTCGTCGGCGGCGCGGGCGCCGCGGCGGCCGTCGGCGGCGCCGCCCTCGGCCGGCTGCTGCCCGACCAGGCGATCATGCTCGGCTTCGCGGCGCTGATGGTCGCCGCGGGGGCGCGCATGCTCGCGGGCGACGTCCCGTCGGGCGGGGCCTGCGCCCTGCCCGGCGGCGGCGTCGACTGGCGGGCGTGCCTGCCGAAGTCCGCCGCCGCCGGGGCGGCCGTCGGCGTCCTCACCGGCCTGTTCGGCGTCGGCGGCGGCTTCCTCGTCATCCCGGCCCTCGTCCTCGGCCTGGGCCTGCCGATGGCGGCGGCCGTCGGCACCTCGCTGGTGATCGTGGCCGTCAACGCCGCCGCCGGGTTCGCCGTCCACGCGGGCGACGCCGCCCTCGACGTCGGCGTCGTCGGCGGCTTCACCGGCGCGGCGATCGCCGGGTCGCTGGCCGCCGCCCGCCTCGCGCCCCGCATCGACGCCGCCCGGCTCCGCCGCTGGTTCGCGCTCTTCGTCTTCGCGGTGGCCGCCTTCGTGACCGTCCGGACGCTCCTGTTCCCGGCCGCCCTCGCGTCCTGACCGGCGCCTGCCCGCGCCTACCCGCGCGAGGACAGGTAGAGGCGGGCGGCGGAGGTGCCGAGGCCGGACGGGCGCAGGTCGCGGGCGTCGATCCTGCGTTCGTCGTAGCGGTCGGTCTCGCTGTGCCACTTGAGGATGCCGGCCATCCAGTCGCGGATCTCCTCGACGTACGCCGCGAG
>NZ_QHJN01000153.1:0-19382 GCF_003947565.1 Actinomadura sp. WAC 06369
CCCCAGTGGCGAGGCCATCCACCCCCGCCACCAGCACCCCAGCCAGAGCGGACCGGAACCACTGCGATTGCGTCCGAAGGCAGGTGCGAGCGAAGCGAGAACCTGATCGCGCAGCGAGCCCCTGGGCGAGCCGGAGCGATGCAGCAATCGCAGCAAGGCCCGTTGAAGGAAGGCCGCCTCGCGGCCTGACGCCGAGGGCCTTGCAAAACAAACACGCACGCACGACAGCGCCGGCGCCACCCCCAGAGACGCCGACGCTGTCACGTGCAGGGCGTCTGCGGGAATCATGAGTCCCCCCAGAACGGCGAGCAGTCGCCTTCTCATGATGCGTCCGCAGACGGCCCCAAGGTCCCTTAGCGGGACGTATACGACGCTATCCGGATGGCCGTAATGGCCGTGTAAATCGGCCCAAACGCGGGGCCCAAATCTGGCGGGCTCCCGCGTATCCGCTGGTCAGGGCGCCTGTTCGGGGGCGATGACCTGGAGGGCGCGCGGGAGGACGCGGGCGGTGACGGGCAGGACGCCGGGGAGTTCGCCGTCCGCGCCGTAGGGCAGGGCGCGGCCGGGCGGGCCGGCAAGCTCGATGCGGACCTCCCGGGCGCGCAGGACGTCCACCTGGGGGCGCCGGACGTGCGTTCCGGCCTCGAGTTCGCGCATGACGGCGAAGAAGAGGGGTTTCGGGGCGGCGCGGACGAGGACGACGTCGAGGAGGCCGTCGTCGACGCGGGCGTCGGGGGCGATGTGCTTGTTGAAGCCGTAGTAGCCGGAGTTGGCGGCGACGACGGTGTAGCCGCGGAACCGGTGCTCGGTGCCGTCCGCGGTGACCAGGTAGTCGGCGGGGCGCCAGGCGAGGATGGCGCGCAGGGCGCCGACGTAGTAGGCGGCGGATCCGCGCAGGAGGCGGGACGCGTTGGCGTTGGCGTTCGCGACGGCGTCGACGCCCGCGTAGACGCTGCCGAGGACGGCGGTGCCGTTCGCCTCGACGGCGTCGACGGCGCGCGGCTCGCCGTCGAGGAGGAGGCGGGCGAGGGCGGCGGGTTCGGCCGGGACGCCGAGCTGGCGGGCGAAGTCGTTGCCGCGCCCGGCGGGGACGACGCCGAAGACCGCGCCGGTGCCGGCGAGGGCGCCGCCGACGCGGCCGACCATGCCGTCGCCGCCGACGCCGAGGACGACGCGTCCGGCGGCCGCGGCGGTGCGGGCGAGGTCGGCGGCGTGGTCGAGGCCGCGGCTGTACTCGACGGCGAGGTCGGCGCCGGCGTCGCGGAGGGCGCGGGCGAGCGGGACGAGCGAGGCGGCGGACGCCGCGCCGCCGGCGGCGGGGTTGACGACGGCGGTGAAGGCGCGCGGCACGGTCACTCCCCGGCCGGGGGGATCAGGACGCCGGGGTTGAGGATCCCGGCGGGGTCGAGGCGGTCCTTGACGGCGCGCAGGACGGCGGCGCCGAGGGAGCCGATCTCGCGTTCGTACCAGTCGCGGTGGTCGGTGCCGACGCCGTGGTGGTGGCTGATCGTGCCGCCCGCGTCGATGATCGCGTCGTTGGCGGCGCGCTTCGCCTTGTCCCAGTGCGGGAGGGGGTCGTCGCCCTGGGCGGAGACGACCGTGAAGTAGAGGGACGCGCCCGCGGGGTAGACGTGCGAGATGTGGCACATGACGAGGGGCGGGGTGCCGGAGCCGGCCAGCGTGCCGATGAGCGCGTTCCGGACGGCCTCGTAGAGGTCGGGGATCCGCGACCAGAAGCCGGCGGTCTCCAGCGTCTCGACGAACGCGCCGACGTCCAGGAGGGCGTCGCGCAGGTAGGGGGCGTCGAAGCGGCCGCGCTCCCATTTCTCGCCGGGCGCGGTGCCGAGGGGTTCGCCGCCCGCGGCGCGGAGCGCGTCGGCGGCGCGGGCGCGCCGGTCGGCGACCTGCGCGGCGGTGCCCTCGAAGCCGAGGACGGCGAGGCAGCCGGCGGTGGCGCCGGAGCCGATCGCGGCCGGGTCGGCGAGCCCGATCATGGTCTCGGTCTCGTCCGAGAGGCGCAGGACGGCGGGGACGGGGCCGTCCTGGGCGAGGCGGCGGAGCGCGGCGGCCCCTTCGGCGAACGTCGGGAACCGCCATCCCTCGTAGGCGCGCTCCTCGGGGGCGGGGTGGATCCGGACGGTCACCGCGGTGATCACGCCGAAGGCGCCCTCGGAGCCGAGGACGAGCTGGCGCAGGTCGGGCCCGGCGGCGGACTTGGGGGCGCGGCCGAGGTCGAGGGTGCCTTCGGGGGTGGCGACGGTGAGCCCGAGGACCATGTCGTCGAAGCGGCCGTACCCGGCGGACGCCTGCCCGCTGGACCGCGCGGCGGCGAATCCGCCGATCGTCGCCCACTCGTACGACTGGGGGAAGTGGCCGAGCGTGTACCCGTGCTCGGCGAGCAGGGCTTCGGCGTCGGGCGCCCGCAGTCCGGGCAGCAGGACGGCGGTGCGGGACTCGCGGTCGATCGAGCGGAGGCCGGCCATCCGGCGCAGGTCGAGGGCGACGAACCGGTCGGCGCGCTGCGGCGCGAGCCCGCCGACGACGGAGGTGCCGCCGCCGAAGGGGACGACGGCGATCCGGTGGGCGGCGCAGGCGCGCAGGACCGCGAGGACCTCGTCGTGCCCGCCGGGCAGGACGACCGCGTCGGGCGCGGCGGACGTCTCGCCGGCGCGGACGCGCATCAGGTCGGGCGTCGACTTGCCGCGGGTGTGCCGGACGCGGGTCTCGGCGTCGGTGCGGACGTGCCGGGCGCCGCCGGCGGCCGCGGCGAGCGCGGCGAGTTCGGCGGCGTCCAGCCGGGGCTCTGCGGGGACGATCCCGGCGAGGTCCACGGGGCGCGCGTCGCGGGTCCGCACGCCGAGCATGTCCCGCAGCAGCCCGACGACGGGTTCGGGCAGCGGCGCCGCCCGGTCGGGGTCCCCCCAGCCGCTCCACCGCATGTCGCGCGCGTCCACCCTGCCTCCCGGCTCGTCGTTCCGTGTGTCTTACACTGTGACACATGACGTCGAACCGTCACAATGGGAGCGGCGCCCGGACCGCCGACGACACCGTCCTGGACGCCGCCCGCGACTGCGTCCTCGCGGTCGGCGTGCGCCGGACGACGCTGACCGACATCGCCCGCCGCGCCGGCGTCTCGCGGATGACGCTGTACCGCCGCTGGCCGGACGTCCGCACGATCGTCGCCGACCTGATGACCCGCGAGTGGGTGCGGATCGGCGCCGCCGTGCAGCCGCCCGACGACGGCCGCCCGGTGCGCGGGCGGCTGGTGGACGGCCTGGTCGAAGGCGTCCGCGCGTTCCGCGCGCACCCGCTGCTCCGCAAGATCGTCGACGTGGACCCCGAGCTGCTGCTCCCCTACGTCCTCGACCGCCTCGGCGCCAGCCAGCGGGCGTTCCTGGAGCTGTTCGAGGAGGCGATCACCGCGGGGCACGCCGACGGGACGATCCGTCCCGGCCACCCCGCGCGGCAGGCGCGCGCGCTGCTGCTGGTCGTCCAGTCCTACGGGCTGTCCGGCCGCACCGTGATCGACGAGGACGACCCCGAGCTGGGGGCGGCCGCGTTCGACGCCGAGCTGCGCGACGCCCTCGACCGGCTGCTCGCCCCGTGACCGCCGTCCCGTCCGCACCGCGCACCGCGCGAGGCCGGCGCCTCGACCGCAGCACCGCACGTTGGAGAGGGCTCCCCACATGACCAATGCACCCGGACGATCGTCGCTGAACCGGGAGCGGCGCGCGCGCGAGCTCGCGGCGCTGCCCGGCGAGGTCGTGGACGTCCTGGTCGTCGGGCTCGGCGCCACGGGGGCCGGGGCCGCGCTGGACGCGGCGTCGCGGGGGCTGTCGGTCGCCGCGATCGACGCGCACGACCTGGCGTTCGGGACGTCGCGGTGGAGCTCGAAGCTGATCCACGGCGGGCTGCGCTACCTGGCGTCCGGGCAGGTGGACGTGGCGTACGAGAGCGCGGTCGAGCGGGGGACGCTGCTGACCCGGACGGCCCCGCACCTGGTGGCCGCGCAGCCGTTCGTCCTGCCGCTGACGCCGCTGGTGCCGCGCACGCACGCGCTGGTGTCCCGGGCCGGGCTGCACGCCGGGGACGCGCTGCGAAGGGCCGCGGGCACGCCGCGGTCGGCGCTGCCGCGCTCCCGCCGGCTGTCGGCGGTGGAGACGCTGCGGGCCGCGCCCGCGCTGCGCCGGCTGGGGCTGCGCGGCGGGCTGCTGTCCTGGGACGGGCGGCTCGCCGACGACGCGCGCCTGGTCACGGCCATCGCGCGGACGGCGGCCGCGCACGGCGCCCGGATCCTCACCCGGTGCCGCGCGGTCGCGCTGGCCGGTGACGGTGCGCTCGTCCGCGACGAGGAGACCGGGCGGGAGTTCACCGTCCGGGCGCGCGCCGTGGTCAACGCCGCCGGCGTGTGGGCGGGCGGCCTCGTGGACGGGGTGCGGCTGCGGCCGTCGCGCGGGACGCACCTGGTGGTGCGGCCGGAGGCGCTGCCGGGGCGGGCGGGGATGCAGATCCCGGTGCCGGGCGAGTTCGGCCGGTTCCTGCTCGTGCTGCCGCAGGAGGACGGCCGGGTCTACGTGGGGCTGACGGACGAGCCCGCCGACGGGCCGATCCCCGACGTGCCCGAGCCGTCGCCCGGCGAGATCGGGTTCCTGCTGGACGTGCTGGGCGCGGCGCTCGAGGTACCGGTGCGGCCGGCGGACGTGGTCGGCGCGTTCGCCGGGCTGCGCCCCCTGCTGGACACGGGCGCGGGCGGGGGGACGGCCGACCTGTCGCGGCGGCACGCGGTGCTGACCTCGCGGGACGGGGTGGTGACGGTCGTCGGCGGCAAGCTGACCACCTACCGGCGGATGGCGCAGGACGCCGTGGACGCCGCCGCGGCGGCCCGCGGGCTCGCGGCCGGGCCGTGCCGCACCGCGCGGATCCCGCTGGTCGGGGCGGCGCCGCCGGACCGGCTCGCGCGGCTGGACGCGCCGCAGCGGCTCGTCCGCCGGTACGGGGCGGAGGCCCCGCTGCTCGCGGCGCTCGGCGCGGACGATCCGGCGATGCTGGAGCCCGTGGTCCCGGGGCTGCCGGTGCTGGGCGCCGAGCTGGCGTGGGCCGTCCGGCACGAGGGGGCGCTGGACGCGGGCGACGTCCTGGACCGCCGGACCCGCATCGGGCTCGTGGCCGCCGACCGGGCGGCCGCGCTCCCGGCGGCCGAGGCGCTGACCAGGGCCTCCACCGGGTGAGGGGGCGGCCCCGGCGGGTATGGGGTTCCCCACCATCGCTGGCCCCCCGGAGCTCTGTTAGGTTAACCTAACCTAATCGGCTGAGATCGGCGGGGGGTTCTCTTTGACGCGCGGCAAGGGCTGCGGGCACTGCCCGGGCAGTCACACCGGCGAGCGGCCGTGCCTGGCGAGCGCCACGGCGAAGGCCCGCTCCTGGCTGCTCATCGAGCACCCGGGCCCGTGGCCGGAGCGCGTCGAGGACATCGCCGGGCCGGCGCCGGTCGCGCGGGCCGTGCGCGCCGCGCTGCGCGCGGGCGTCCGGCCGCAGCTCATCCGCCGGACCGGCCGCCGCCGCGCGATCCCCCCGATGCAGGTGTACGCGGCGTTCTCCGAGGGCGGCCGGGTCTGGGCGGAGGGGCGCAAGCTCGCCGACCCGGAGGAGCTGGCCGCCCTCGATCTGGACGCCCTCGCCGCGGGGCGCTCGCCGGGGCTGGGGGCGCCCGTCGCCGACCCCGTCCTGCTGGTGTGCACGCACGGCAAGCGCAACGCGTGCTGCGCGCGCACGGGCGCGCCGCTCGCGCGCTCGCTGGCGTCACGTTTCGGGCCGCTCGTCTGGGAAACCACCCATGTCGGCGGTGACCGATTCGCGGCGAACCTGGTATGTCTCCCCCACGGCTTCTACTACGGCGACCTCGGCGAGACCGAGGCGGTCGCCGCGGTGGACGCGTACCTGCGGGGCGAGATCGTCCTGGAGCGGCTGCGCGGACGCGCCGGGACCCCCGAGCCCGCGCAGGCCGCGGAGCACTTCGTCCGGGCCCACACCGGACGGCTGGAAGCGGACGCCGTGCACGTGGAATCCCTCACAGGGACGACCCGGTACGAAGCGGTGGTCACCGTTCAGGGGAGCCGTTACCGGGTCGCCTTCGAGGCCGTTCAGCAGTCGGCCCCGTGCGGCCCCGACTGCGGGGAGAACCTGGAAACCTACATTGTTAGGGACCTCACCCTTCTCAACGCGGCGGCCCTCGTGTAATCTCTCGGAGGTCCCTTTAGAGGGCATCCGTGTCGCACGTCCCCAGGATTCCGGAGTAACCGGACGGGGAACAGAGCGGCAACTCCAGACGTTGGACCATTCGGCGCTTCGCTTCTGACTCTCGTCATGTGAAGCACGTCGAGCGTCCATGTCCTTTGCTCAGTACGAAACCAATCAAGGTGGGTGTTCCATGGCTCAGGTACGTCGGCAGGCAAACCTCCCTCGTCCCAGCTGGGGCTGGCAGGACGCCGCGGCGTGCCGGGGGGAAGACCTCGTCCTCTTCTTCGGTCCCGACGGCGAGCGCCAGCCCGAGCGCGAGATTCGCGAGCGCAAGGCCAAGCAGATCTGCATGGGCTGCCCGGTCCGCACGGAGTGCCTGGACTACGCGGTGTCCCGGCCCGAGAAGTACGGCACGTGGGGCGGCCTCAACGAGGACGAGCGCGCGTCCGAGCGCCGGCGCCGCATGCGTCGCGCCAACGCCGCCTAGCCGACCGCGCACAGGGCGGCGAACCCCTGCAGGACCAGCCGCCCCAACGCTCCCAGAACCACCCCGGCACGCCACCGAGATAAACGACACGGCCCCGCACCGGCGGGGCCGTTTGCGTTGCCCGTACCCGGTCCCGATGGACCGGGTACGGGCGTTTGCGTCACCCTTGCACCGTTCCGCCGTTCCCGAATTGCCGGGCGGTCGCCTTTTACCGCATCGAACGGCACCGCGTTAGCAATTTCCCGGAATTCACCGCGCTCCATTGTGGGGCGTGGTAGAGCGCCCGGCGCGTTCCAGCCAGCCGGTCACGTCGCGGTCGGTGAGCTGACCGAAGTCCCGGTACCACTGCCCGACGGCGCGGAAGTCCCAGGGCGCCGCCGGCACCACGAGGAGGTCCACCTCCGCCTCCAGCCGCCGCACGGTCTCCGCGGCCCCCACCGGCACCGCCAGCGCCAGCCGCGACGGGCCCCGCTCCCGCAGCGCCCGCACGGCCGCGCGGGCCGTCCCGCCGGTCGCCAGGCCGTCGTCGACCACCACGACCGGGCGTCCGGACGTCTCCGGCAGCGGCCGCCCGCCCCGGTACGCCGCCACCCGGCGGTCCAGTTCCGCCCGCTCGGCGGCCACCGTGTCCGCCAGGTCCTCCTCGGTGAGCCCGAGCCGGGCCAGCAGCCCGGCGTCGAACACCGGCGAGCCGCCCTCCGCGATCGCGCCCACGCCCAGCTCCGGCTGCGGCGGGTAGCCGATCTTGCGGGTCACCAGGACGTCCAGCGGCGCGTCCAGCCGCCGCGCGATCTCGTAGCCCACCGGGACGCCGCCGCGCGGCAGCGCCAGCACCGCGGCGCCCTCCAGCCCCAGCGGCGCCAGCCGCTCGGCGAGCACCCGGCCCGCCTCGGTCCGGTCCGCGTACGGGAGCCGGACCGTCTCCTCCCGCTGGATCTCCTCGCGCGTCCTGTTCCTCGTCCTGTCCCAGGGCATCGCGCACACCCCCTCCGGGGTCGCTTGCACCTTCACCCCGGAGCCCTACCCGCTCAGCGCGGTTCTGTCAGGCGGACAGCCACCTGAGCGGGTTGTCGCGCAGGATCCCGTCGAGGGTCGCGTCGTCGGCGCCGGCGGCGCGCAGCGCGGGCAGGAACGTCTCGAACAGGTAGCCGTAGCCGGCGCCGCCGTAGCGGGCGACCTGCGTCATGCGGGACACGCCGGTGCTCAGCAGCACCCGGTCGGCGTGCCCGGCGTCGAGCATGTCCATGACGGCGCGGACGCGGGCGCCGAGGGCGGCGTGGTCGTCCCCCGCCAGGCCCAGCGTCCCGAACGAGACGTACGCGCCCGCCTCGGCGATCTTGCGGTGCTGGCCGGGGTCGTCCACCCGGTCCTGCTGGCCGACGGCGACCCGGTCGGGCGCCAGCCCGGCGGTGGTGAGGATCTCGAGCTGGGCGAGGCCCGCCCGGCCGTAGGTGGCGACCGGCAGCCCGGAGTAGCGGGCGGCGCGGGCCGCGGCCCGCAGGCACAGCTCCTCGGCCTCGGTGGGCGCCTCGCCCCAGGTGCCGATCTCGCCGATGACGCCGGGCAGCGCGTTCGTCCCGTCCATGCCGAAACCGATCTCGGCGAGCAGCCGCTCGGCCAGCCGGTCCACCGCGGAGGGGCCGCCGCCGGACTCCCCGGCGGCCAGCGCCTCGCGGACGAACGCGGGGTGGAACGGCTCGGTGAAGACGCCGGTCGCGGCGACCACCGCGACCCGGGAGGCGGCCGCGACGCGGGCCAGCGACGCGGCGTCGCGGCCCATGCCCGAGCAGGTCAGGTCGACGACGAGGCCGAGGCCCCGGTCCGCGCGCAGCGCGGCCAGCTCGTGCTTGACGGCCTTCTCCTCGTCGAGCCAGCGGCGCGGGTCCGAGCCGACCAGCGCGGGACGCGCCGGCCACCGCAGGTCGAGCCGCAGATGCTCGTGGGAGAGCACGGGGCCGGTGATGTCGGACGTCGCGATCGTGCCGGTCACGGTCCGGATCCGGCGGGTCTCCTCACCAAGGGTCATGTACGCCGAGGTTACGACATGTTTAGCCTTTTCATGGGTTTAACCGGAGGAGTTTTTACCCTCCGCCCCGTCACTCTCACCTGCGCCGTCACCCGCGTCCCCGTCCCCGCGGGCGTCCCGGACGGCCCGCGCCCGGGCCGTCCCCGCGCTGGGCCACAGCCGGTCGATCTCCGCGTTCAGCGCCGCGCCGATCAGCACCGCGAACGCCGCCACGTAGAGCCAGGCGAGCACGGCGATCGCCGCCGCGAGCGACCCGTACACCGACACCCCGCGCAGCGACCCCGCCAGGTACAGCCGCAGCGAGAAGCTGCCCGCGATCCAGATCAGCAGCGCCAGCACCGCGCCCGGCACCTCCCGGTACCAGGCCGTCCGCACGGGGACGCTCATGTGGTAGAGCAGCGCGAGGAACACGATCGACAGCGTCACGACGACCGGCCAGTACAGGATCCGGACGAACTCGGCGCTCTCCGGCAGCGCGTGCAGCACCAGCGTCGGCCCCAGCACCAGCAGCGGGATGACGACGATCATCACCAGCAGCCCGACGAGGTACAGGAAGAACGCGCGCAGCCGCGTCCGGATCATCCCGCGGATGCCCGACAGCCCGTACGCGATCGTGATCGTGTCGACGTACACGTTCGTCGCCCGCGACCCCGCCCACAGCGAGATCAGGTACCCGATCGACACGATGTTGGCGTTGCCGCCCCGGATCACGTCGTCGAGCAGCGGGACGACCACCGAGTCCACCGACGGCCCGGTCAGCACCGTGCGGGCCTGCTCGATCGCCCAGGAGCGGATCTCGGTGACGGTGCCGGGCCCGAGCGCGCCGCGCAGGTGCCCCATCGTGCCGATCAGCCCGATGACCAGCGGCGGCAGCGACAGCAGCGCGAAGAACGCCGCCTCGGCCGCGAGCCCGGTGACCCGGTGCCGGAACGCGGCGGCGGTCGTCCCCTTGACCAGCAGCCACGCCACCCGGGGGGCGGCCGCCGCCCCGCGCCGCACGCGCCGGAGCAGCCCGGCCCGCCGCCCCGGCCCGGGGCCTTCGCTCGGTTCCGCGTCCCCGCTCGGCGGGGCGTCCTCGGCATCGGAGACGGTCGTCACACCGCCTCACCGTAGGGCGCCCGCCGTCCGTGACGTCCGGGACCGCCCGTTCCGCGGCTGCGCTGCGCGCGTCGCACGACACCCCCCGTTCGGCCGCTCGTCCCGTCCCGTTCCCCGGCCCCCCACTCTGACGCACCCGGGCGCCGCCCCGCCCAAGATCATCGCAGCGCCGCCGGCCGCCGTCCCGGACCGCCGCCCGGCCGGGCGAGCCGCCCGGCCCGTCCGGCCGTCCGGCGGGTCCGGTGGGAGGGTGGCGCGAGGCACACCGGGAACGGGGGGTGAGCATCGCCCGTCATCGGGAACAATGGGAACCGTGATATGCGAGTCGTGCCGTGAGCGCCGCCACGAGGAATGCCGTGGCGGCACCTGGTGCGACTGCCAGCACCGGGACGGCCCCGCGACGCGTGCGACGACGACGTCCGGCACGCGCGACGACGCGCGGGGCGGACCGAGCCCGGAAGCCGGCGAGGACGCCGGGAAGAGCGAGCCGGCCGTGAACTGGCGGCGGCAGGGGTGAAACGATGACTCTTCTCACGCGTCCGCATCCCGGACGTAACTGGACAGGCCGTGAGACGGCATGTCAGAGTTCGGGTATGACTGCTGCGGACCCGTTGCTGGCCAAGCGCCGGCACGTCGACTTCCTCCGCGTCCGCAGCGCGATCTGTCGGTGACGCCCCGACCACGCCCCCGTTCCGCTCCAGCCGGGCGCGTGGTGCATCGGCATCACCTTTGACCTCTCCTGCTCAGCGTCGAGCCGGCCGAACGAGACTGCCGGTGCGCTACGCGTCCCTCACGACCACAGATGAGGACGCGCGCCGTGCCACCCGCGATCAAGCGCAAGAAGGGCGAGGGCCAGTGGGCCCTCGGCTACCGGGAACCGCTCAACAAGAACGAAGAGAACAAGAAGAACGACGACGGGCTCAACGTCCGTCAGCGGATCATCGACATCTACTCGAAGACCGGCTTCGACTCGATCGACCCCGCCGACCTGCGGGGGCGGTTCCGCTGGATGGGCCTCTACACCCAGCGCAAGCCGGGCATCGACGGCGGTAGGACCGGGGCCCTCGAGGACGAGGAGCTCGAGGACAAGTACTTCATGATGCGCGTCCGGATCGACGGCGGCCAGCTCAGCGGCCCGCAGCTCCGGACGATCGCCGACATCTCCACGACGTACGCGCGGGGCACCGCCGACATCACCGACCGGCAGAACGTCCAGCTGCACTGGGTGCGGATCGAGGACGTCCCGGCGATCTGGGAGCGGCTCGAGGCGGTCGGCCTGCACACGATCGAGGCGTGCGGCGACACCCCGCGCACGATCATGGGCTGCCCGCTGGCGGGGATCGCCGAGGACGAGGTCATCGACGCGACGCCGCAGCTCCGCGACATCCACGACCGCTACATCGGCTCCCCCGAGTTCTCCAACCTGCCGCGCAAGTACAAGACGACGCTGTCCGGCTGCACGTCGCACTGCACGGTCCATGAGATCAACGACATCGCGTTCGTCGGGGTGCGCAACGACGAGGGCGAGACCGGCTACCAGGTGTTCGTCGGCGGCGGGCTGTCGACGAACCCGATGTTCTCGCAGAGCCTCGGCGTCTTCGTGAAGCCGGAGCAGACGCACGAGGTGTGGCACGGCGTCACCTCGATCTTCCGCGACTACGGCTACCGGCGGCTGCGCAACCGCGCCCGACTGAAGTTCCTCGTCAAGGACTGGGGCGCGGCGAAGTTCCGCGAGGTGCTGGAGAAGGAGTACCTCGGGTACGCGCTGCCGGACGGCCCCGAGCCCGCCGCGCCGCTGCCCAACCGCGACCACGTCGGCATCCGCCGGCAGCAGGACGGCAACTTCTACGTCGGGTTCGCGCCGCGCGCCGGGCGGGTGAACGGCGAGCTGCTCGGCGTCATCGGCGACCTCGCGGAGAAGTACGGGTCGGGCCGGGTCCGCACCACCATCGAGCAGAAGATGGTCATCCTGGACGTCCCGGAGGAGCGGACCGAGGCGCTCGCGGACGAGCTGGCGAAGCACGACCTGCAGGTGCGCCCGTCCACGTTCCGGCGGCAGACGATGGCCTGCACCGGCATCGAGTACTGCAAGCTCGCGATCGTCGACACCAAGCAGCGCGCGATGGACCTGATCGACGACCTGGAGAAGCGGCTGCCCGACTTCGACCAGCCGCTGTCGATCAACGTGAACGGCTGCCCGAACGCCTGCGCCCGCATCCAGGTCGCCGACATCGGCCTCAAGGGCCAGCTCGTCGTGGACGAGAACGGCGACCAGGTCGAGGGCTTCCAGATCCACTTGGGCGGGCAGCTCGGCGCGACGTTCGGCAAGAAGGTCCGCGGGCTGAAGACCACCTCGGCCGCGCTCGGCGACTACATCGAGCGGGTCGTCCGCAACTTCGACGAGCAGCGCACCGACGGCGAGACGTTCGCGGCGTGGGTGCAGCGCGCCGACGACGCGGACCTCAAGTAGGGGCGCCCCCATGAGCGAGCGGATGGCGCCCTTCTACTGCCCCTACTGCGGTGAGGAGAACCTCGAGCCCCGCGCGGACGCGGGCTCGTGGTTCTGCCCCGACTGCGTCCGTTCCTTCACGTTGAAGTTCCTCGGCGTTGGAGCCCCTGGCGCCACCGGAGCCCCCCGCACTACCAAGGAGAACTCCCGGTGACACTCCTGGAGACCGACAGACCGGCACTAGATCTCGAAGACGTCGTCGAATCCGCCGCCGCGGCGCTGGAGGGCGCGCCCACCCTGGAGGTCATCCGGTGGGCCGCCGCCACGTTCGGCGACCGCATCTGCCTCACCTCGTCCATGTCGGACGCGGCCCTGATCCACCTGGTGTCGAAGGTCAAGCCGGGCATCGACGTCCTGTTCGTCGACACCGGCTACCACTTCGCCGAGACGATCGGGACGCGCGACGCGGTCGAGGCCGTCTACCCGGTGAACGTGATCAACGTGACGCCGTCCCGGACGGTCGAGGAGCAGGAGGCGGCGCTCGGCCCGCGGCTGTTCGGCCGCAACCCCGACCTGTGCTGCCACCTGCGGAAGGTGGAGCCGCTCGGCCGCGCCCTGGAGGGGTACATGGCGTGGTTCAGCGGCATCCGGCGGGACGAGACCGCCAGCCGCCGCGACCGCAAGGTCGTGGAGTGGGACCGCAAGCGCGGCATGGTGAAGGTCAACCCGATCCTGGACTGGACCCAGGAGGACATGGACAACTACATCGAGGACAACGGGGTGCTGGTCAACCCCCTGCACTACGACGGCTACCCCTCGATCGGCTGCGCGCCGTGCACCCGTCCGGTCGCGCCCGGCGAGGACCCCCGCAGCGGCCGCTGGGCCGGGCTGGGCAAGACCGAGTGCGGCATCCACCTGTGACGTATCCGACGACCCCGCCGATGGTCGCGGTCGCGCACGGGAGCCGGGACCCCCGTGCCGCCGCGACCGTCGCCGAGCTGCTCCGCGCCGTCCGGATCCGCCGTCCGGACGTGCCGGTGCTGCCGTCGTTCCTGGACCACGGCCCGCCCGCGCCCGACCGGGTGCTGGAGGGGCTCGTCCGGGACGGCGCGGCGGACGGCGACGGGACGGAGGCGGTGGTGCTGCCGCTGCTCCTCACCGCCGCGTACCACAGCAAGACCGACATCCCGGGCGTGCTGGCGCGGGTGCGGTCCCGGCGTCCGCGGCTGCGGCTGCACACGGCCGGGACCCTGGGCCCGCACCCTCTGCTGACGGCCGCGCTGGAGCGGCGGCTCGCCGAGGCGGGCGTGCGGCCCGGCTCCCCCGACACGGCCGTCGTCGTGGTGTCGGCCGGTTCCAGCGACGCGTCCGCGAACGCGACCGTCGCCGCGCTCGCCGACCGCTGGCGGGCCCGCGGCTGGTGGGACGCCGCCGCGGCGTACGCGTCGGCCGCGGGCCCGAAGCCCGGCGAGGCGGTGGCGGCGCTGCGCGAGGCGGGCGCCCCGCGCGTCGTCGTCGCGTCCTACTTCCTGGCGCCGGGGTACTTCACCGACAAGGTCGAGGACGCGGCCCTGTCCGCGGGCGCCGACGCGGTCTCCCCGCCGCTGGGCGCGGCGCCCGAGGTGGCCGAGCTGGTCGTGCGGCGGTACGACGAGGCGCTGCAGGCGGCGCGCGAGGCCACCGCCGTCTAGCCGGCGGCTCCGCCGCCCCGTTATCCGGCTCCGCTATCCGGCCCGGCCGAGGGTCTGCAGGTGGGCGAGGGAGCCGTACCGGGCGACGAGCGCCGCGTACTCGTCCTCGTCGTGGAAGGTCACCGCGCCCGCGCCGAACGCCTTCGCCGTCTCCACCGCGAACCGCGCCGCCGCGGCGATGTCGGTCTCGTGGCTGGCGCCGGTCGCGCAGCCGGGCACGGCGGACGCGGCGGTGACGGCGAGGCCCACGACGGGCGCGTCCGTCGCGGTCGCGGGCTGCAGGATCGAGTTCAGGTGGTAGACCCCGTTGCCGTACGGGGTGATGTCCTGGGTGGTAACCGGGTACGTCACGACCGGCTCGCCGGTGACGACCGCCAGCAGGTTCGCCAGGCCGTCGCTGACCCGCAGGATGTAGCCCTGCTTGACGGTGGGCGACAGCGCCAGCCCCCGGTGGTTGATGATCGTGTTGCCCTTGGTGGTGTCGATCGACAGCACGGCGTCCATGTCGGACGTGACCTCGTGCTCGTTCATGACGGCGATGTCGACCGGCGAGTCCATGAACGGGACCGGGTCGTGCGGCTGCGTGGGGGCGTCCGGGCAGACGTGCGTGGCGATGACGACGTCGCCGTCCAGGACGTCGCCCCGGGAGCGCATCTCCAGCAGCTTCGCCGCCGCCGCGAGCGCCGCGGCCGCACCGTCCCCGTCGGAGGTGAACCCGAGGACCTCGGGGCGGGCCCCGACGCCGCCGAGCCGCCCGACGATGCCGAGCGTGGGGGCGTCCCCGCCCGCGGCGCGGCCCCGCCGGCCCAGGACGCGGACGCGCACGAAGTCGGTGGTGCCCTTGTCGCCGGTGACGGTGACGACCTCCGCGCCGGAGCCCGCGGGCCCCGCGGCGCCGTCGAGCAGCTGGGCAAGGGAGCGGCCGGACGCGGCCGGGTCGTCGAGGCGGTCGATCACGGCGAGGACGTGCTTGAGCATGGGCCTTCCTTGCTGGCGAGGGCGTGTTTCCCCAGGTTGCAACCCTGTTATCGTATAAAGCAACTTTGTCCCGCTATTCGCAACGGGAGCAGGCATGGGCACGGGCTTCGCCGCCGACCGCGACACCCCGCGCGGCCTCCTGCAGACGGCCGACCGCGCGCTGCTCGTCCTCCTCGGCTTCGACCGGCACCGCACCGACTGGGGCGTCACGGAGGTCGCCGAGGAGTTCGGGTGGGACAAGTCCGTCGCCCAGCGGGTGCTCGCGACGCTCGCGCACCGCGGCTTCCTCGTCGCCGACCCCGACACCCGGCGCTACCGCATCGGCCCCGCCGCCCTGCACCTCGGCCGGACGTGGGAGCGCTCGGGCTCGCTGCGCATGCTGGTCACGCCGGTCCTCGCGGACCTGTCGGCGCTGACCGGCGACACCGCGCTGCTGTCGCTCCCGGACGGCTTCCACATCCGGTGCGTCGCGGCGGTCGACGGGGAGGAGGGGCCGCTCCGCTACTACCCGCTGGTCGGCGAGCTGTACCCGGCGCACGCGGGCGCGACCGCCCAGGCGTACTTCGCGTTCGTCCCCGAGGACCGGCGGCGCCGCCTGTTCCGCGACCGTCCGATGGCCCGCTTCACCGACCGCACCCTCACCGACCCGGACGCGCTCGAACGCCGCTTCCACCGCGTCCGCGAACTCGGGTACGCGTTCACGATCGGCGAGTACGACGCCCACGTCGCGACCCTCGCCGTGCCCGTCCGCCTGCACGGGGAGCCGTACGGGAGCCTCAGCCTCGGCGGCCACGAGGACCGCTTCGCGGCCCCGGTGGACCGCCTCCCCCGCCTCCGCCGCGCCGCCGAGCAGGTGGAGCGGCTGCTGACCGGCGCCCGCCGCCACTGAAAGGAGCACTGTGGAACTGCTGCTGCTGTCGAACTCGACGAACCACGGACGCGCCTACCTCGAGCACGCGCTCGACACGGTGACCGCGTTCGTCGGGGCGGGCGCCACGCTCGCGTTCGTCCCGTACGCCCTCGCCGACCACGACGCCTACACCGGCGTCGTCCGGGCGGCCCTCGAACCCCGCGGGATCACCGTCCGGGGCGCGCACGACTCCGGTCTCGACGGCGCGGACGCGGTGTTCGTCGGCGGCGGCAACTCCTTCCGCCTGCTCCGCGACCTCTACCGGACCGGCCTGCGGGACGAGCTGCGCGACGCCGTCCGCGGCGGCCTCCGGTACATGGGCGCGAGCGCCGGGACGAACATGGCGTGCCCCACCCTGCGGACCACGAACGACATGCCGATCGTGCAGCCCCCGAGCTTCGAGACCCTCGGGTTCGTCCCGTTCCAGATAAACCCGCACTACATCGACCCGCGCCCCGGCGACACGCACATGGGCGAGACGCGCGAGCAGCGGCTCGCGGAGTTCCTCGAGTGCAACGACGTGCCGGTCCTCGGCCTGCGCGAGGGCACCTGGCTGCGCTTGTCGGACGGCGCGGCGACGCTCGGCGGCCCCCTCGACGCCCGCCTGTTCCGCCGCGCCGAGGCCCCGCGCGAGCTGCCCGCGGGCGCGGACGTCTCGTTCCTCCTGACCGCCCCCGCCGCCTTCGACGCCTGACCGGCGCCCGTCCGTCCGGGCGCGTTCGACGGGCGGGACGCCGGGTATGCGCGCATTATGGACGAACGCGAATTCTCCGAAGAATCGGGACACGAGCCCAACGAGACGCACGACCGCGCGTTCGCGCCCGTGAACCAGGGGTCGGACGCGCGGGGCCGGACGCGCCCGGGCACGCCCGTCCCGCACTCCGTCCCGGACGGCGAGGAAGCCGAGACGAACGGCGGCGGCACCGAGATCAGCGGCACCGGCACGCCCGGCGTGACCCGCGAGCACCCCGACACCCTCCCGCCGGACGAGCGCGGCGTCACCGAGGCCGAACGCCACGACGACAGCCGCTGACCCCGCCCGGCGGCCGCCCGGACGGTTGCGCCCGCGAACGGTGTCACCGGAGAGGCGCGGCCGCCTTGGCGCTCCGGCCCGGTGCGCCGACCGCCGGCACTCCCCCGGTGCACCGTCTCCTGCGCGCCATCCCGGTTCCGGACGGCGCCGGACGGGTCAGCGCTGCGCGGACGGGCGGACGACGATCTCGTTGACGTCGACGTCGGCCGGCTGCGCGAGGGCGTAGGAGACGGCGGCGGCGATCGCGTCCGGGGCGATCGCGTTCGCCCGGTAGGCGCGCATCGCCGCGGCGGCGCCCGGGTCGGTGATGGAGTCGGCGAGTTCGGAGGTGACGACGCCCGGGGACACGGTGGTCACGCGGATCGAGGGGGCGGACTCCAGGCGGAGGCCCTCGGTGACGGCCCGGGCGGCGTGCTTGGTGCCGCAGTAGACGGCGGCGGTGGGGGTCACCTCGCGGGCGCCGACGCTCGCGATCGTGACGAAGTGGCCGGAGTCCTGCGCGGTGAAGCGGGGCAGGACGGCGGCGATCGAGTGCAGCAGCCCGCGGACGTTCACGTCGATCATCCGGTCCCACTCGTCGACGAGCAGCGCGTCCAGGCGCGACAGCGGCATGACCCCGGCGTTCGCGACCATGGCGTCGACGCGGCCGAAGCGGTCGCAGGCCGTCCGGACGAACGCCTCGACGTCGGCGCGGTCGGTCACGTCCAGGCGCACCGGTTGCAGGCTCCCGGGTTCCGCCGCGGCGCGCCCGGCGAGGTCGTCCAGCCGGTCGGTGCGCCGGGCGCCCGCGACGACGCGGTGCCCGTCACGGGCGAGGCGGGCGGCGACGGCCGCGCCGATCCCGCTGCTGGCCCCGGTCACGAGAATGGTCTTGGTGTCGTTCTGCATGGCCCCGACCCTGCCCGCGCCGGGCGTCCGGCGGCAGTGCGGGCTCTTCCTGGGTGCGGCGCACCCAGGAAGCCCGGAGGGACGCCGCCTAGGCTGGGCGGCATGTCACGCACCGAACTCGGCGCCTACCTCACGGCCCGGCGCGCGCGGATCGCACCGGGCGACGTCGGCCTGCCGAGCACCGGGCACCGGCGGGTGCCGGGGCTGCGCCGCGAAGAGGTCGCGATGCTGGCCGGGGTCAGCGCCGACTACTACGTCCGGCTGGAGCAGGGCCGCGAGCGGACCCCGTCTCCGCAGGTCGCCGACGCCCTCGCGGACGCGCTGCGGCTGGACGGGGACGGCCGGCTGCACCTGTTCCGGCTGGCCGGGCTCGGCCCGCGCGACCGGGGCGCCGCCGTCCCGGCCCGCGTCGACCCGGGCCTGCTGCAGCTGATGAGCGCGTGGCCGAGCAATCCCGCGATCGTCTACAACCGGGCCTACGACGTGCTGGCCTCCAACGCGATCGCGGACGCGCTGTTCCACGACTGGGCGCACTCGCGCAACCTCATGCACGTCGTGTTCACCGACCCGGCGGCGCGGGAGTTCTACCGGGACTGGCGCGACGTGGCGCGGAACTCGGTGGCCGGTTTCCGGCTCGGGCACGGCCGGGCCCCGGACGATCCGCGGGTGCGGCGCGTGCTGGCCGGTCTGCTCGACGCGAGCCCGGAGTTCGCGGAGCTGTGGGCGCGGCACGACGCGCGGGGGAAGGCGCTGGAGGCCAAGCGCTTCGTGCACCGCGACGTCGGCCCGGTGACGCTGACGATGCAGACGTTCGACGTCCGGTCGGCCCCGGGGCAGGAGCTGGTGGTGTACCACGCGGAGCCGGGGTCGGCGAGCGCCGAGGCCCTCGCCCTTCTCGGTTCGCTCGCCGCGACGTCCCGCCGGGGCGGCTGAGCCGTCAGGAGTTGCGGTCGCGCCACCAGGCGGCGATGGCGCGGCGGACGGGGGCGTGGTGCTCGTCGTCGACGATCTTGACGTCGCCCATGACGGCGCGGGCGGTGACGCGGACGACCGGGACGCGGGCGCCGCCGCCGGACTCGCGGACGGCGACCCGGCGGTCGCCGAGGAACGCGTAGCCGTCCAGCTCGACGGCGACCCCGTCCGGCACGATGATCTTCACGTCGCCCATGACGGCGGTCGCCTGCACGCGGACCTCCCCGGTGGGCACCTGGGCGCCGCGCAGGTCGAGCTCGACGTCGCCCATCACCGACACGGCCTCCAGCGGCTCGTCGATGCGGCCGACGATGCGCTCCCGGCAGTCCCCCATGATCGCGCTGAACCGGCGCTTCACCTGGGGCGGGGCGGGCTCGGCGCCGGGGGCGCCCATGCCCGGCAGGTCGGCGGTGATCCGCTCCAGGTCGTCGCGGGACACCGCCGCGTACGCGGCCTCGGTCCGCTCGGTGAGCTCCTCGAACGTGAGCCGGCCCTCGACGGACGCGACCCGCAACCGCTCGACCACCGCCTCCCGCTCGGCGTCGGACGCGCGGACGCCGAGCGGGAGGCGGTGGTCGAGCGGTTGCGGGTCGCGTCCGTCGAGGGCCGGCTC
>NZ_QHJN01000154.1:0-18754 GCF_003947565.1 Actinomadura sp. WAC 06369
GCTGTGGGCGCCGGCCGCCGCGGGGTCCGGCGAGGGCCCCCCCACCAGGCCGGCCCCGGGCCCGGACCGCCGTCGCCCGCCCCCGCCGCCGCGCCCGGCCCCGCCGCCGCCCCCGGCCGCCGCGCCGGCGGCCGCCGCGCCCGCCCCCGGGGCGGGCGCCGGCGCGGAGCTCGGGGGCGGCGGCGGTGCCGGGCGCGGCGGCGGGGGCGTCTTACGGTGGTCCGGCTCCGGGGCCGGCTTGGTGGGGCGGCCCTCGTCGAACCCCGCGGCGATCACCGTGACGCGGACCTCGTCGCCGAGCGCGTCGTCGATGACCGCGCCGAAGATGATGTTGGCGTCGGTCGCCGCGGCGTTCGACACGAGCTGGGCGGCCTCGTTGATCTCGAACAGGCCCAGGTCGGAACCGCCGGAGATCGACAGCAGCACGCCGTGGGCGCCGTCGATGCTGGCCTCCAGCAGCGGGCTGGAGATCGCCATCTCGGCCGCCGCGACGCTGCGGTCGTCGCCGCGCGCGGAGCCGATGCCCATGAGCGCCGAGCCGGCCCCGGACATGACGGACTTGACGTCCGCGAAGTCCAGGTTGATCAGGCCCGGGGTGGTGATCAGGTCGGTGATGCCCTGGACACCGGACAGGAGCACCTGGTCGGCGGCCTTGAAGGCGTCGAGGACGCTGACCTGCCGGTCGGAGATCGACAGCAGCCGGTCGTTGGGGATCACGATGAGGGTGTCGACCTCGTCGCGCAGCGTCTCGATGCCGGCCTCGGCCTGCATCGCGCGGCGCTTGCCCTCGAAGCTGAACGGGCGGGTGACCACGCCGATCGTCAGGGCGCCCAGCGAGCGCGCGATGTTGGCGACGACGGGCGCGCCGCCGGTGCCGGTGCCGCCGCCCTCACCGGCGGTGACGAACACCATGTCGGCGCCCTTGAGGACCTCCTCGATCTCCTCCCGGTGGTCCTCGGCCGCCTTGCGGCCCACGTCCGGGTTCGCGCCGGCGCCGAGGCCCCGGGTGAGCTCCCGGCCCACGTCCAGTTTCACGTCGGCGTCACTCATCAGCAGCGCCTGGGCGTCCGTGTTGATAGCGATGAACTCGACGCCCTTGAGTCCCTCCTCGATCATCCGGTTGACGGCGTTGACGCCGCCGCCGCCGATGCCGACGACCTTGATGACCGCGAGGTAGTTCTGCGGTGCTGCCACGACGAGGGGCCTTTCCGCTCGCTCTATCCGACCGCCTGACCGGTCTGCCGACCGTGCCGCCGCGGTGTTTCCTGACCTGTGTGCAATTGGCGCGAGCCGGAGCGTCCGGTCCGCCGGACCGGGCCGCCTCAACCCTCACCCTCAACTTGAGGCTTACAGTTATGTCAACCTGAGGACTGATACGGACAGTAGGGCGGCCTTACCGCCAGGGTCAACTAACCTCCCCCGAACTCCACCGGCGTGTCGCACTCAGCGCCGGTTTGCCCAGGTTGGCGACGCCCTCGGTGCGGGAGACATCCTCCCACGGGGGCCGTTCCCCGCACCGTCCCGCCGTACAACGTCCGAATCATCGGTCTCTGCCGTCCCAATCCACCGGCCCCGTGCGCGGCCGGCCCGTCCAGCGTGCCCCATCGGACGGCGCCGCGCGCTCCGACACACGCACCGGAGCCGAACCGTCTCCCGAACGGTCTCCCGAACCGGCCGCGAGGTCAGCTCGTCATGAGGACGTCCGGCGAGCTGACGTCCACCTTCTGGACGGCGCGTCCCGCCGCGGTCCGCTGCAGGGCCTCCAGCAGCCTGACCTTCTCCTCGGCCCGTTCGGCCGCGCCCCACACGACCGTCCGCCCGTCGTTCAGGTACAGGGTGACGGTCTCGGGCGCGGTCGCCTCGACCTCGGCGACCAGCCCGCGCAGCGCGTCCGGCAGGACGGTGAGGACGCGCAGGGCCGCGAGGGTCGACGCGTCGGACGGTCCGGGCGCGCCGACGCTCAACGTGGGCAGCCCCGACGGGCGGGCCGTGCCGTCGGCGACGACCACGCCGTGCCCGTCGATCCGGTGGTACCGCCCGCCGTGCTCGAACACCGCGACGGGGACGCGCTCGTCCACGACGATCCGGACCGTGCCCGGCCAGCGCCGTTCGACCTCGGCCGACTCGACCTCGCGCAGCCGCTCCACGCGGGCGCGGATCTCGCCGGTGTCGAGCCGCGCCATCGGCACGCCCAGGGCGACGCCGGCGGCGGCCGTGATCCGGTCGCGCGGCGCCAGGTCGGTGCCGCTCACCTCCACGTGCCGCACCACCAGCAGGCGCGAGCCGAGCAGCACCCACGTCACCGCGCCGAGCATCCCGACGACCAGCAGCGCGACGAACACCGCCTTCCAGCGGCTCCCCGCCCGCGCTTCCGCCTCGGGTTCCGCCCCCGGCTCGATGTCGGCGTCGATGTCGGCGTCGATGTCGGCCTCCCTGACGGGCTCGCGCCGACCCGTGCGCGACTCGCTCATGACCCAAGCTTGGCAGTGATGCCGCGGCCGGCCGCCGACCGCGCCGCCCCCGGCGTGTCACCCCCGCGCCCCGACACCGTCGACTGCTCCCATGAGCCCGGACAGCCGACCGCCGTCCTCCGCTCCGGACGTCGGTCGCCACACCGGTGGGGGAACGACCCCCCACACCCCCCGACAAGAACAGCTGACCGCCGTCCTCCGCTTCGCTCCGGACGTCGGTCGCCACACCGGTGGGGGGACGACCCCCCACACCCCCCGGCAAGAACAGCTGACCGCCGTCCTCCGCTTCGCTCCGGACGTCGGTCAGCGGGACGCGAGGCGCTCCAGGATGAGCGGGCCGAGGGCGGTGACGTCCCCCGCGCCCAGCGTGATGGCGAGGTCGCCGGGCCGGGCCAGCGACGCCACGATCCCGGGCACGTCGTCCCGGACGGGCGCGTACACGGTCTCGGTGCCCGGCGGGACGGCGTCGGCGACGAGCTTGCCGGTGACGCCCGGTTCCGGGTCCTCGCGGGCGCCGTACACGTCGAGGACGACCGCGACGTCGGCGAGGCCGAGCGCCGCGCCGAACTCGTCGGCGAAGAAGCGGGTGCGGCTGTACAGGTGCGGCTGGAACACCGCGATGATGCGGGGCCCCTCGTCCCCCGGACCGCCCTTCTCGCGCGTGTAGTCGCGGGTGGCGTCCAGGTCGGCGGTCACCTCGGTCGGGTGGTGGGCGTAGCTGTCGAACACCTCCACGCCGCCCGCCTCGCCCTTGGGCTCCAGCCGCCGCATCGCGCCGCCGAACGCGGCGAGGCCGTCCCGCACCGCGGCGTCGTCCAGCCCGAGGGCCTGCGCGACCGCGACGACGGCGGTGGCGTTGAGCGCGTTGTGCCGGCCCGGCACGCCGAGCGCGACCTCGCCGACCCCGTCGATCCGGAACCGGGAGCCGAGGCCGCGGGGGGTGAAACCGGTCACGCGCAGGTCGGCGCCCTCCGCCTCCCCGTACGTCCGGACGGTCAGGCCCCGTTCGCGCGCGCGCTCGGCCAGGTCCATCGCGACCGGGTCGTCGGCGCCGGCGACGAGCGTCCCGCCCGGTTCGACGCGGTCGACGAAGCGGGCGAAGTTCTCCTTGACCTTCTCGAAGCCGCCGTAGTTGTCGAGGTGGTCGGCCTCGACGTTGGTGATCACGGCGATGCGCGGCGTGTACATCAGGAACGACCCGTCGCTCTCGTCGGCCTCGGCGACGAACACGTCGCCGGTGCCTTCGTCGGCGCCGAGGCCGGTCGTGACGAGCTGCCCGCCGATGCAGTAGGACGGGTCGGCGCCCGCGTGCTGCAGCGCGACCGTGAGCATCGACGTGGTGGTGGTCTTGCCGTGCGTGCCGGCGACCGCGACGGCGCGGCGGTCGGCCATCAGCGCGGCGAGCGCCGCGGAGCGGTGCAGGACCCGCAGGCCGCGCTCCCGCGCGGCGACGAGTTCGGGGTTGCCGTCGCGGATCGCGGTCGACACCACCACCGTGTCGGCGTCCCCGAGGTGCGCGGCGTCGTGCCCGACGAACACGTCGGCGCCCATCCCGCCGAGCTGGGCGAGCAGCTCGGAGTCGCGGGCGTCGCTGCCGGACACGGGGATGCCGCGCCGCAGCATGATCCGGGCGATGCCCGACATCCCGGCGCCCCCGATGGCGATGAAGTGCACCCGGCCGAGCTCCCCGGCCGGAACCACCTCGCTGGGATCGATCAGGCTCATCGCGCGGCGCCCGCCGAGCGGACCACGTCGTACACCATCTGCGCGAGCGCCGCGTCGGCGTCGCGGCGGCCCATCCGCCCGGCGGCCTCCGACATGTTCGCGACGCGGGCCGGGTCGGCCAGGACGGGCAGCAGGTTGTGCGCGATCCAGTCGGGCGACAGCTCGGCGTTGTCGACGAGCAGCCCGCCGCCGGCGGCCACGATCGGCTCGGCGTTCAGCCGCTGCTCGCCGTTGCCGATGGGCAGCGGCACGTACACCGCGGGCAGCGCCACCGCGGCCAGCTCCGCGCAGGTCATCGCGCCGGCGCGGCACATGGCCATGTCGGCGGCGGCGTAGGCGAGGTCCATGCGGTCACAGTAAGGGATGGTCACGTACTGTGGTCCGCCCGACACCGGTTCGGGCTCCTCGGTGTTCTTCGGCCCGACGATGTGCAGCACCTGGATGCCGGCCTGCCGGAAGTACGGTGCGGCGGCCACCGCGGCCTGGTTGAGCGACCGGGCGCCCTGCGACCCGCCGAAGATCAGCAGGGTGGGCAGGTCGGGCAGCAGGCCGAAGTACGAGCGGGCCTTGTCGCCCATCGCGAGCCGGTCCAGCGTGGCGATCTCGCGGCGCAGCGGGATCCCGACGAACGTCGGGTTGGGCAGCGGCGAGTCGGCGTGCGACACCGCGACGTGCTCGGTGAACCGGGCGCCGAGCTTGTTGGCGAGGCCCGGCTTGGGGTTGGCCTCGTGCACGATGATCGGGATCTTGCGCTTGCGGGCGGCGAGGTAGCCGGGCGTGGCGACGTAGCCGCCGAAGCCGACGAGGACGTCGGCCTGCGCCTGGTCGATGACGGACGCCGCCGCGTTGATCGCGCCGCGCAGCCGTCCGGGCACCGTCAGCAGCTGGGGGGTCAGCGTGCGCGGCAGCGGCACCGGCGGGATCAGGGCGAGCTCGTACCCCCGCTGCGGGACCAGCCGGGTCTCCAGGCCGCGCTCGGTCCCCAGGCACACGATCCCGGTGTTCGGGTCGTTGCGGCGCAGCGCGTCCGCGAGGGCCAGGGCGGGCTCGATGTGTCCGGCGGTGCCGCCGCCGGCCAGGACAACCCTCATGCTCGTTGACAACTCCTCATGAAAATCACCGACGTGCCAGCCCTAGCCAGCTTAGAGCCCTCACGACCGGTCCGGGGCCCCGTGCGGAGAGTGCCTGTCTCGCGCCGGGCTCCCGTTTCGCGAAGGCGAGCAGCATGCCCAGGGCGAGCAGGGTCGGGATCAGCGCGGAACCGCCGTAGGACACGAGCGGCAGCGGGATCCCGGTGATGGGCAGGACGTTGATGACCGCGCCGATGTTGATGACGGCCTGGACGACGAGCCACGCGGTGACGCCCGCGGCGGCGAGGCGCGTGAAGGTGTCCTGGACGCGCTTGGCGATGCGCAGGCCCGCGTAGGTGAGCAGCCCGAACAGGCCCAGCACGACGAGGGTGCCGGCGAGCCCGAGCTCCTCCCCCACGATCGCGAAGATGAAGTCGGTCTCGGCGTGCGGGAGGTAGTCCCACTTGGCGCGGCTCTCCCCCAGCCCGATGCCGAACATGCCGCCCGACGCGATCGCGTACAGCCCCTGGAGGCTCTGGTAGTTGCTGGTGAGCGTGTTGCCGGACGGGTCGAGGAACCCGGTGAGGCGCTGCATCCGGTACGGCTCGACGATGATGAGGATCGCCACGAGCAGCAGCACCATGCCGGCCATCCCGACGAACAGCCGTCCGGGCGCGCCGACCACCCACAGCAGCGCGAGGAAGATCGTCAGCAGCACCAGCGTGGTGCCGAGGTCGCTGCCCAGCATGACCAGCAGCACCAGGAACCCGGCGCCGGGCAGCAGCGGCACCAGCAGCGGCCGCCACTCGGTGAGGTGCCCGAGCCGCTCCTTGCGGGCGAGCAGGTCGGCGCCCCACAGCACCAGGCCGAGCTTGGCGGGCTCGGACGGCTGGATCTGCACGGGCCCGAGGTCGATCCAGCGGGTCGCGCCCCAAGCGCTGCGCCCGAGGCCGGGCACCAGGACGAGCGCGAGCGCGACCATCGACAGCAGCAGCAGCGGGTAGGCGCACGCGCGGAACGTCTTCACCGGGAGGCGGGACGCCAGCCACATGCCGGGCAGCCCGATCACCAGCCACAGCGCCTGCTTCTGCACCAGCGTGTACGCCGAGCCGGTCGCCTGGAGCTGCTCGACGCTGGACGCCGACAGCACCATCGTCAGGCCGAGCGCCGTCAGCAGGATCGTGCAGCCGAGGACGAGGTAGTAGGACGTCAGCGGGCGGTCGAGCAGTCCGACGGCGGCGACCGCGCGCTCGCGCGGCCCGAACCGCCGCGTCCGGCGGTCGCCCGCCGCCCGGTCGGCCGATGCGCCGCCGGCCGATGCGCTACCGGCCGATGTGGAGGCCATCGCGCCGTGCCCTACCGGGTGCTCCGGGAACCGTCCGCCGGCCCGGCGGCACCGCCGCCGCCGGCCGCGCCGCGGGCGGCGGCGAGCCGTTCGACGGCCGCGATGAACGCGTCGCCGCGGGCCGGGTAGTTGGCGAACATGTCGAAGGAGGCCCCGACGGGGGCGAGCAGCACGGTGTCGCCGGGGCGGGCGAGCCCGGCGGCTTCGGTGACGACGCGTTCCATCGCCCCAGTGTCGGTGTCGGCGACGTCCACGACGGGGACATCCGCCGCGTGTCGCGCGAGCGCCTCGGCGAGCCGGTGCCGGTCGCGGCCCATCAGCACGACCCCGCGGAGCCGCGCGGCGCACGATCGGACCAGGTCGTCGACGTCCAGGCCCTTCAGCAGGCCGCCCGCGATCCACACGATCGGCTCGTAGGCCGCCAGGGACGCCGCCGCGGCGTGCGGCTGGGTGGCCTTCGAGTCGTTGACGTAGGCGACGCCGTCGACGTCGGCGACGTGCTGGATGCGGTGCGGGTCGGGGACGAACGCGCGCAGCCCCTCCCGGACCGCCTCGGGCGGCACCCCGTACGCGCGGGCGAGGGCCGCGGCGGCGAGCGCGTTCGCGACGTTGTGCGGCGCGAACGGGCGGACGTCCTCGAGCGCGGCCAGCTCGGCGGCCTCGGTCGCGGGGTTCTCCGTGTACGCCCGGTCGACGAGCAGGTCCTCGACGACGCCCAGTTCGCCGGGGCGCGGCACCCGCAGCGTGAACCCGACGCGCCGCTCGACGTCCGCGGCGTTCTCGGCGAGCGCCGTGGAGGTCGCGTCGTCGGCGTTGTGGACGGCGACGCAGCCGGGCGCGTAGATCTTGCCCTTGGCCTCGACGTACGCGTCCATGGAGCCGTGCCAGTCGAGGTGGTCGGGCGCGACGTTGAGGACGGCGGACGCGGCCGGGGCGAGCGAGCTCGACCAGTGCAGCTGGTAGCTCGACAGCTCCACGGCGAGGACGTCGTGCTTCTCCGCGACCGCCTCGACGATGGGGGTGCCGACGTTGCCGACGGCGAGGGCGTCGTGCCCGGCGGCGGCGAGCATGCCCGCCAGCATCCGCACGGCGGTGGTCTTGCCGTCCGTCCCGGTGATCGCCAGCCAGGGCGCCGCGCCCTCGGCCGGGCGCAGCCGCCACGCCAGCTCGACCTCGCCGATGATCTCGATGCCGGCGGCGGCCGCCGCCGCGAGCAGCGGGGCGTCCGGGCGCCAGCCCGGCGAGGTCACGACCAGCTCGGTGCCCGCGGGCAGGGCGTCGCCGTCGCCGAGCCTGACCGCGGCCCCGCGGGCCTCCAGGTCGGCGGCGAGCGCGCGCCGCTCCGCGTCGTCGCGGGCCTCCACGGCGGTGACGCGGGCGCCGCGCGCGGCGAGCGCCCGCGCGGCGGCCGCGCCGGACACGCCGAGCCCGGCCACGCACACCGGCAGCCCGTCCCAGGGACCGTTCGTCACTTCGGCATCCATTCCAGGTAGAACAGGCCGATGCCGATCCCGACGAACAGGGCGGACATGAGCCAGAACCGCACGACGATCGTGGTCTCGGCCCATCCGGACAGCTCGAAGTGATGCTGCAGCGGCGCCATCTTGAACACGCGTTTCCCGGTCATCTTGAACCCGCCGACCTGGATGATCACCGACAGGGTGATCATCACGATGAGCCCGCAGAGGATCGCGAGCAGCAGCTGGGTGCGGGTGAGGATGGCCAGGGCGACCAGCACGCCGCCGAGGGCCAGCGAGCCGGTGTCGCCCATGAAGATCTTGGCCGGGGGGGCGTTCCACCAGAGGAAGCCGAACACGCCGCCGAGCACGGCGGCGGCGACGACCGCGAGGTCCAGGGGGTCGCGGACGCTGTAGCAGTTGGGGGCGAGGGCGGCGGAGCAGCTGTTGCGCAGCTGCCAGTTGCCGATGACCACGTACGCGGCCAGCACCATGCCCGCCGGGCCGGCGGCGAGGCCGTCCAGCCCGTCGGTGAGGTTGACGCCGTTGGACATCGCGGCGATGAGCAGCAGCGCCCACAGCACGAAGAAGTAGGGGCCGATCGAGGGGCCGAAGTCGCGCAGGAAGGAGATGTGGGCGGAGGCGGGGGTGACGTCGTAGCCGTTGGGGAACCGCAGCGACACGACCGCGAACACGACGCCGACCAGGATGATCCCGATCATCTTGGCGCCGCTGCGCAGGCCGAGGCTGCGCTGCTTGAACACCTTGATGTAGTCGTCGACGAACCCGACCAGCCCGAGTCCGGTCATCAGGAACAGCGCCAGGATCCCGGAGACCGTGGGGGCGTTCCCGGTCACCAGGTGGGACACCGCGTACCCGACGAGCGAGCCGACGATGAAGACGGTGCCGCCCATCGAGGGGGTGCCGCGCTTGGTGAGGTGGGCCTCGGGCCCGTCGTCGCGGATCATCTGCCCGTAGCCGAGCCGGTTGACGATCCTGATCCACACCGGGGTGCCCAGCGCCACGAAGACCAGCGACACCCCGGCGGCGATCATGATGTCGGTCATCGGGCGGCCTCCGCGTCACCCCGGTCGCCGGCGGCGGGGGCCGTCGCGCCCGTCCCGCGCCGACCGGTCAGGACGCCCTCGGCGACCCGTTCCAGACCGGTCACCCGCGATCCCTTCACCAGTACGACGTCCCGCGGCGCGAGCCGCTCGCTGAGCGCGGCCACCGCCGCGCCGACGTCATCCACCTGCACGCACTCTCCCGTCCATGACGTCGCCCGTGCGGCCCCTTCGGCCATCGCCGCGGCGTTCGCGCCGACGACGATGAGGCCGGCGACGCCGCTGCGGGCGACATGCTCCCCGATCTTGGCATGTTCCGACGCGGACGAGTCGCCCAGTTCGGCCATTTCGCCGAGGACGGCCCAGGCGCGGCGCCCGCGGGCCATGTGGGCGAGCAGGTCGACCGCGGCGCGCGTGGAGTCCGGGTTGGCGTTGTAGGCGTCGTTGACGACGGTGACGCCGTCGGCGGTCTCGGCGACCTCCATCCGCCACCGGCTGACCGGCTCGGCCTCCGACAGCGCCGCGGCGGCGTCGGCGGGCGCGATCCCGGCGGCGCGGGCGGCCGCGGCGGCGGCCAGCGCGTTCGGGACGGCGTGCGAGCCGTGCAGGCGCAGCGCGACCGGCACCGCCCCCTCGGGGGTGACCAGCGTGAACCGGGCGCGGCCCCGCTCGTCCAGCGTCTCGTCCGCGGCGCGGACGGTCGCGTCCGGCGACCGCCCGAACGTGACGACGGTCGCGGCCGTGCGGGACGCCATCGCCGCGACGAGCGGGTCGTCGGCGTTGAGCACCGCGGTGCCCCCGGGCGCGAGCGCCTCGACCATCTCGCCCTTCGCCTTCGCGATCATCTCGCGGCCGCCGAACTCGCCGACGTGCGCCGTCCCGACGTTGAGGACGACGCCGATGTCGGGCCGCGCGATGCCGGTGAGGTAGGCGATGTGCCCGACGCCGCGGGCGCCCATCTCCAGCACCAGGTGGCGGGTGCCTGCGTCGGCGCGCAGCACCGTCAGCGGCAGCCCGATCTCGTTGTTGAACGACCCGGGCGGGAACACCGTCGGCCCGGCGCGCCCGACGACCTGCGCGATGAGGTCCTTGGTGGAGGTCTTGCCGGCCGACCCGGTGACCGCGGCGACGGTCGTGTCCGGGAGCCGCTCCAGCACGCCCCGGGCGAGCCGCCCGAGCGCCTCCTGCACGTCGCGGACCAGCACGGCGGGCCCGTCCACGGGGCGCAGCGCGAGCACCCCGGCGGCCCCGGCCGCGAGCGCGGCGGGGGCGAAGTCGTGGCCGTCGGCGCGCTCGCCGGGCAGCGCCGCGAACAGGGCGCCCGGCTCGGCCGCACGGGAGTCGACGACCACGGGACCGCGCACCACGGCGTCCGGGGGGCCGCCGTGCACGGTCCCCTCCGTGATCTCCGCGATCGTCGACAGCGGAAGTGGGATCACGCCTGCGTCCCCGCCCCTCTCGTCTCACCCATGTGGCGCCGCAGCGCGGCGCGGACGACCTCGCGGTCGTCGAACGGATGCACCTCGCCGGCCACGTTCTGGCCCTGCTCGTGCCCTTTGCCCGCGATGACCAGGACGTCGCCGCGACGGGCCCGGCCGACGGCCAGCGCGATGGCGGCGGCACGGTCGGGTTCCACCACGACGTGCGCCCGCTGCGGCTGCGGCACCTTGAGCCCGCCCTCGACCATAGCGCCGAGGATGGCCAGTGGATCTTCCGACCGCGGGTTGTCGTTCGTGAAATACGCCATGTCGGCCAGCCGCAGCGCGGCCTCCCCCATGAGCGGGCGCTTGCCGCGGTCGCGGTCGCCGCCGCAGCCGAGGACGATCGCGAGCCGCCCCTCGGTGACCGGGCGCAGCGCGTTCAGCACGGCCTCGACCGCGCCGGGCTTGTGCGAGTAGTCGACGAGGGCGGTGAAGTCCTGCCCCTCGTCGACCCGCTCCAGCCGTCCGGGGACGCCCGGGCAGGACGCGACGCCCCGCACGGCGGCCTGCAGCGTGATCCCGGCCTCCACCAGCGCGACGATCGCGGCGAGCGCGTTCGCGACGTTGAACGGGCCGGGCAGCGCCACCCCCGCGTCGGCCTCGACGCCGCCGGGCCCGACGACGCGGAACGCGGCGCCGTCGGCGCCGAGGCGCACGTCCTCGGCGCGCCAGTCGGCGCCCGGGTCGCCCGACGCGGAGAACGTCGTGGTCGGGACGGTGGCCATCTCCAGCAGCTCGCGGCCGTAGTGGTCGTCGAGGTTGACCACGCCGACGCCCGAGTACTCGGGGGTGAACAGCCGGGCCTTCGCGAGGAAGTAGTCCTGCATGGTCGGGTGGTAGTCCAGGTGGTCCTGGGACAGGTTCGTGAACACCGCGACCTCGTAGCGGGCGCCGCCCACCCGGCCCTGGACGAGCGCGTGGCTGGACACCTCCATCGCGGCGGCGCCGACGCCGCGCTCGCGCATCATCGCCAGCAGCGCGTGCAGGTCGGTGGCCTCCGGCGTGGTGAGCGCGCTCGGCACCGTGTCGCCGCCCGCGCGGATCTCGACGCCGCCGACCAGGCCGGTCTCGAGCCCGGCGGCGCGCAGCCCCGCCTCGGCGAGGAACACCGTGGTGGTCTTCCCGCTGGTGCCGGTGACGCCGATGAGGGTGATGTCGCGGCCGGGCTCCCCGTACACCCAGGACGCCGCGGCGCCGAGCCGGGCGCGGACGTCCGGGACGACCAGGACCGGCAGGCCGGTCGCGGCGGCCGGCTCGTGCCCGGCGGGGTCGGTGAGGACGGCGACCGCGCCGGCCCGCGCGGCCTGCTCGGCGAACTGCGCGCCGTGGGCGCGGGTCCCCGGCAGCGCCGCGTAGACGTCGCCGGGCCGGACCGCCCGGGAGTCGTGCGTGATCCCGGTGGCGGACGTCCGCCCCAGGTCACCGGCCTCGATCCCGAAGAGCTCCGCGAGCCCGCTCAGCGGGCGGGCCGGATTGGTGGTCGGACGCATGACGTGACTTTCGGTGGAATCGGAACGGAACCGCCGCGGTGCGGGCGATGAGTTCGGCGGTGGACTCACGGCGTGGAAGGGTACTCGCTGCGATCAGTCCCGCGCGTGGGTCCGGATCGTCGGCGGTTCGCTTCCCGTCGGCGGAATCTTCTGGGTCTGCAGCGCGAAGCCCATCACGTCCCGGAAGACCGGGGCCGCGACGTCGCCACCATAGTGGCTGCCGCGCCTGGGGTTCTCCAGGACGACCTGAACGACGAGCCGCGGGTCGTCGGCCGGGGCGAATCCGGCGAACGAGGCGACGTAGCCGCCGCCCCGGTAAGCCCCGGTGTCGGGGTTGATCCGCTCGGCCGTGCCGGTCTTGCCGGCGACCCGGTACCCCTCGATCTGCGCCTTGGGCGCGGTACCCTCCTCGGTGGTGACGCCCTCCAGCATGTCGCTGATCTGCCGCGCGGTGCGGGCGCTGACGACCCGCCTGGTCTCCGGACCGTCCGCGGGGTCGAACTCGTCGTCCTCGTCCACGGTGCCGGCGATGAGGCTCGGCTCGACCCGGACGCCGCCGTTGGCGATCGTCGCGTAGACGCTGGCCATCTGCACGGCGTTCACCGAGAGGCCCTGCCCGAACGCGATCGTGTGCCGGTCGGTGCCGGACCACCGGTCGGGCGGGCGGAGGCTCCCGGCCGTCTCCCCGGGCAGGTTCAGGCCGGTCTTCTCCCCGAAGCCGAACTCGCGCAGCGTGTCGTAGAGCTGCTTCTCGCTGATCCGCTCGGCGGCCAGGATGGTGCCCACGTTGCTGGACTCGGCGAGGACGCCGGCGAAGGTGAGCCGCTCGGTGGGGTGCGGGTGCGAGTCGCGGAACAGCTCGTAGCGCCTGATGCGGTCGGGCACGGTGAACGGGGTCTGCGGGGTGACGCCGCCGTGCTCGAGGACGGCGGCGGCCGTGGCGACCTTCCCGGTGCTGCCGGGTTCGAAGGCCCGCTGGACGAGCGGGCTGCCCCACACGTCGGGTTTCGACGCGCCGTAGCGGTTCGGGTCGTAGCCGGGCGCGGACGCCATCGCGAGGATCTTGCCGCTGCGCGGGTCCATGACGATGACGCTGCCGCCCTCGCTGCCGGTCGCCTTGACCTGCCGCGTGATCGCCTCTTGCGCCTTGTACTGCAGGTCCTGCAGGAGGGTGAGGCGGATGCTGCGGCCCGGGACGGGGGCCTGCTTCTGGTCCTCGCCCATCGGGATGTGCTGGCCCTCGAGGCTCAGCTCCACGCGCTGCCGGCCGTCGCGGCCCGCGAGCACGTCGTTCATCGCGGCCTCGATCCCGGCCGCGCCCTTGCCCGAGTCGTTCACGAAACCTATGACGCCCGCGGCCAGCGATCCGTTGGGATACTCCCGGCGATACTCCGGCAAAGTCCCGATCCCGGCGAAACCCCAATCGTTGATCATGCGGGCCTTCTCCGGGCGCACGCCGTGCGCCAGGTACACGAACTGGGTGTCGGGCTTGCTGACCGCCTTCATCACGGTGGCGGGGTTGAGGCCGAGGGTGGGCGCCAGCGCGTTGACGATCTCCTGCCGCTTCCCCGGCTCGATGATCGACGGGTCGACGAACACCGACCGGGCCTCCACCGTCATCGCGAACGGGTTGCCCTTGGCGTCGGTGATTTCGCCGCGGAGGGCGGGCAGCTCGATCTCCTTGACCCGCTGCCGCAGCGCCAGCTCGGCGTACCGGTCGTCGTCGATGGTCTGGAGCTGGACGAGGCGCCCGGCGAACAGCGACAGCACGAACGCGACGGCGAGCAGCCCGATGTTGAGGCGCTTCAGCGGGTCGCGGCGGTCGAAGACGCCGCGGTGCCGCGGGCCGCGCGGCGGGCCCGAACCGCCGCCGCGCCGCGGCCGGCGCGTCCGTCCGGGCCCCTTGTCGGCGCCCTTGCGGGGCCGGGCGGGGGCGCGCCCCTGCGGCGACGCCACCGGGGTGCGCTTGCCCGCCGCGGTGCCGGTGCCCTTCTTCGCGGAGCCGCCCTTGGGCGCCGCGGCCTTGCCGGAGGTCGTTTTGGCGGGGCTCGATTTCGGGGCGGCGGTCTTCGCGGAGGCGGATCTCGCGGAGGCCGGCTTGGCCGCGCCCTTCGCGCCGCCCGGCTTCTTCGGGCCGCTCTTGCCGGACGGCTTGGCGGGCTCGGACGAGCGCGGCGGGGGCGTCGCGCCGCGGGCCGGGCGGCGCGGTCCCCCGCGACCGCCCGTCCCGTCGGTGCGCCCGGACGCGCGCGCCGCGCCCGGGCCGCTCTTGCCGTCCCGGCCCGCCGATCCCCGGGAGCCGCGGCCCTGCGGGCCGCGCCCGCGGCCGGGCGACGGCCCGGCGCCGCGTCCCGGCCCCTGGGTCACCGCGCGGCCCCGTCGCCGGGGACGACCGTGCCCGGCACGCCGATGACGCTGGCCGCGCCGGCCGCCGCGGCGTCCGCGTGCGGCACGGGGCGGATCTCCTGGCCGCTGGGGCGGCCGGTGTCGGTGTCGAAGAACACCGGGACCTCGTTCGGCTTCATGCCGAGGCTCTCGGCGATCTTCGCGAGGTTCTCCGGCGACCGGCCCCGGGCGACGTCGAGGGCGAGTTCCTGCTCGCGCTCGGCGAGGCGCTCGTTGCTCTGCTGCAGCCGGGTGAGGGTGAAGGCGTCCTTCGCCAGGACGGTGTTCAGGAGCAGCAGGCTGACGAGGGCGCCGCCGAGCAGGCCGACGATGAGCAGGATGAACGGGGTGCGCGGCGGCGACTGCCCCGCCCGCCGGGGCGCGACCTCGGCCCTGGCCTTGGACGCCCGCGCGGCCGGCGCCTTGACCGCGGTCCCGGCCGCGGCGGCCTTGGCCGCGCGCTTGGTCGCGCTCTTCGCCGCGGTTTCGGCCGCCGCCTTGGCCGGAGCCTTGGCCGGAGCCTTGGTTGCCTTAGCCGGGGCCTTGGTCGCCTTGGCAGCCTTGGTCGGGGCCTTGGTCTCCTCGGCGGCCTTCGCCGCCTTGCCCGGCGCCTTCGGCGGCTTCTTCGCCGCAGCCCGCCGCGCCGGGGACTTCCCCTTGGGCGGCGTGCGCGGCGGACGTCGGCTGGTGGTCGTCATGTCGCCTCCCGGACCCGCTCGGCGGCGCGCATCCGCACCGATCCGGCCCGCGGGTTGGTGGTGGTCTCCTCGTCGGTCGGCAGCTCGGCCCCGCGGGTGAGCAGCCGGAAGCGCGGCTCGTGCTCGGGCAGCGGGACCGGCAGGCCGGGCGGGGTCGTGTCGGCCGCCTGCGCGGCGAGGACCTGCTTGGTGATGCGGTCCTCGAGGGAGTGGTAGCTGAGGACGACGACCCGGCCGCCGACCGGGAGCGCGTCCAGGGCGGCGGGCAGCGCCCGGCGCCAGGTGTCGAGTTCGCCGTTCACCTCGATGCGCAGCGCCTGGAAGGTGCGCTTGGCCGGGTTGCCGCCGGTGCGGCGGGTCGCGGCCGGGATCGCGGTGCGCACGAGGTCGGCGAGCCGCCGCGTGGTCTCCAGCGGCTCGCGCTCGCGTTCCCGGACGATCGCGGCGGCGATGCGCTGGGCGAACCGCTCCTCGCCGTACTCGCGCAGGATGCGGGCGAGCTCGGCGGGCGGGTAGTCGTTGACGACGTCGGCCGCGGTGAGCCCCTGCGTGCGGTCCATGCGCATGTCGAGGGGGGCGTCGTAGGAGTAGGCGAAGCCGCGGTCGGCCTCGTCGAGCTGCGGGGAGGAGACGCCGAGGTCGAACAGGACGCTGTGCGCGGCGGGCACGCCGAGGCGGCGCAGCACGCGCGGGATCTCGTCGTAGACCGCGTGCTCGAGGACGACGCGGTCGCCGAAGGGGGCGAGGCGCCGGGCGGAGCGCTCCAGCGCGGTGGTGTCGCGGTCGAGGCCGATGAGGCGCAGCCGCGGGTGGGCGCGGAGCATCGCCTCGGCGTGGCCGCCCATGCCGAGGGTGGCGTCGATGTGCACGGGCGTCTCGTCGCGCGGGACGGCGTCGATCGCGGGCGCCGCCAGTTCCAGGACGCGACCGAGCATGACCGGTACGTGACCGGCCCCGGCCGCGTGGTCGCCCACGTCCATGTCGAAACCCCCCATGCGCTGCCACTCGCTCGCGGTTCTGTGCAGCATCGCCGGTCCGGACCGTGTCCGCCCCCCGGCGGCGGCCTCGCCCGGCCAGGTCCCCATCCGCTGCCCTGGAGGAAGTTCACCGCGCCTGCGCGGGGGTCGCCGCCTGGCACCGGGGAAGCTGCGCCAGATGGCTGGAGAGCGGCTGGAGACCTGGCCGAACGCGGGCCAGTGCCGGTCGTCGGACCGACGAGTCGTTCACCTCAGAGGATCCCTGGCAACACCTCCTCCGAGACATCGGAGAAGACCTGCTCCTCCTGCTCGAGATAGGTCTCCCATGCCTGGGCGTCCCAGATCTCGAGGCGCGTGTTCGCCCCGATCACGGTGCACTCCTTGGCGAGACCCGCGTAAGTGCGCAGCGGCTGCGGGATGGTGATGCGACCCTGCTTGTCGGGAACCTCGTCGGACGCGCTGGCGAAGAAGACGCGGCTATAGGCGCGTACCGCCTTCTCGGTGACCGGCGCGGCGCGCAGAGCCTCGGTGATGCGCTGGAACTCCGCCATGGGGAAGACGTACAGGCAGCGTTCCTGGCCCTTCGTGATCACCAATCCCCCCGACAGCTCCTCGCGGTACTTCGCCGGCAGGAACAGCCGTCCCTTGTCGTCGAGACGCGGTGAATGGGTGCCGAGGAACACCGGCCCACCTCCCGCGCCGCAAGGGACGCTACCGCCCCCCACGGCGCCCCACTCTACTCCACTCTTCCCCACCGTCAACAACGAAAACCGCTTCGGCCGAACAAGATCGACGAAGAAAGCGCAGGTCAGGAAGGGTGGTGCGGAGTGGGGCGCCGAGGGGGCCTCCCGCGCGCCGGATGCCGGGCGGGCGCGCGGCGGCGGCCGCTCCGATTCACGGACGTCCCACCGTGAACCCGTCGAGATCGACACATGCCGGGCTCACGTCCGCCGTGAACATCGCGACGACGATCGCGACGACGTACTGTCTGTTTGGGTGGCGCGTCGGAGCGCGGCACCGCCCGCGGCAAGCGGGGCCGCGTTTTCCGGGGACGGGTCCTGCCGGGCCCGCGGGCCCTGCCGGGCACCCACGCGGCCGGACGGCTGAGGAGGTTTGGTGGCAGTAGGAACGCACGGCGAATCCCCCCGCTCCGCCGCGCGCGGCGAACCGGCCGGCGCGGAGCCCGGGCCCGGGCTCGAGCGCCTGGCGAAGGTCGCGGGCCGGATCAGGGGCGCCGTGGAATCGGTGATCGAGGGCAAGCCGGCGGCGGTGCGGCTCGCGCTCACGGTCCTGCTGGCGGAGGGGCACCTGCTGATCGAGGACGTGCCCGGGGTCGGCAAGACGATGCTGGCCAAAGCCCTCGCCCGGTCGGTGGACTGCTCGGTCCGGCGCGTGCAGTTCACGCCCGACCTGCTGCCGAGCGACATCACCGGGGTCAGCGCCTACAACCAGGAGCTGCGCGAGTTCGAGTTCAAGCCGGGCCCGGTGTTCGCGAACATCGTGGTCGGCGACGAGATCAACCGCGCGTCCCCGAAGACGCAGTCGGCGCTGCTGGAGTGCATGGAGGAGCGGCAGGTCACGGTCGACGGCACGACGTACGCGCTGGAGCCGCCGTTCATGGTGATCTCCACGCAGAACCCGGTCGAGATGGAGGGCACCTACCCCCTGCCGGAGGCGCAGCGCGACCGGTTCACCGCCCGCATCTCGATGGGGTACCCGGATCCCGCCGCCGAACTGGAGATGCTGGACGTGCACGGCCGTTCGTCCCCGCTGGACCGGCTGGCCCCGGTCGCGCACGCCACGGACGTCCGCGAGCTGATCGAGGTGGTGCGGGGCATCGAGGTCTCCCCGGACGTGCGGCAGTACGTCATCGACCTCATCGCCGCGACCCGGGCGCATCCGGAGCTGCGGCTCGGCGCGTCCCCGCGCGCCACCCTGCAGCTGGTGAAGGCGGCGCGGGCGTACGCGGCGCTGGACGACCGCGACTACGTGATCCCCGACGACGTCCAGGAACTGGCCGTCCCCGTGCTGGCCCACCGGATGCTGACGACCACGGAGGCGCAGGTGGACGGGCGGCGGTCCGAGCACGTCGTCGCCGACCTGGTGCGCCGGCTGCCGGTCCCCGCCCCCCGGAGGTGACCGGGTGCGCAGAGCGCTGGCCGGCCTGACCACGCGCGGGCGGTCGTTCGTCGCCGCCGGCGCGACCGCGATCGCGTGCGCGTTCGTGCTCGGCGAGCGGGACCTGCTGCGCGCCGGGGTGCTCGTCCTGGTGCTGCCGCTGCTGTGCACGTTCGCGGTGGCGCGCACCCGCTACCGGCTGGCGTGCGCGCGGCGGCTGGCGCCGGCGCGGCTGCCGGTGGGCCGGGAGTCGCGGATCGACCTGCGGCTGGAGAACGTGTCGCGGCTGCCGAGCGGACTGCTGATGGTGGAGGACCGGATCCCGTACGCGCTGGGCGGCCGGGCGCTGCTGCGCGCCGGGGTGCTCGTCCTGGTGCTGCCGCTGCTGTGCACGTTCGCGGTGGCGCGCACCCGCTACCGGCTGGCGTGCGCGCGGCGGCTGGCGCCGGCGCGGCTGCCGGTGGGCCGGGAGT